>JBEIVF010000229.1:0-3012 GCA_040374005.1 Gemmatimonadaceae bacterium
ACGTGACCGCCGCGCACACCTCTTCAACATTTTCGATGCGCGCATGGTTGGGCCCGTTCAACCAGATCGCATCGATGTTGGGGTCGCACACCATTTCGGTGATCGACGCGTACGCCTTGCAGTTCCCGAGATCGAGTTCGCGGGCGTACGTCGCGGCCGACGCGGCGTTCTTTGCATTGGGGCTCCACACGCCGAGCACATCGGCATCACGGACGTGCCGGAAGCCCTGCATGTGAAAGCGCGCGTTGAATCCGGATCCGATGAAACCGATACCGAGGCGTGGAGAAGACATGACGGTGAGGGAGGATTCAGAGTGAGGAGGGGAGCGCGCGCCGTCGTTCCTGCTCGATGAGCAGCCGACGGAGAATCTTGCCCGAGGGCGACTTCGGAATCGTGTCCACGAACTCGACCTGACGCACTTTCTTGTACGACGACACGCGTGCGGCGACGAACGCCATGACCTCGTCGGCGGAAAGGGGCGCCCGCGCCACGACGAACGCCTTCGGGATCTCTCCCGCGTCCGGATCGGGCACGGGAATGACGGCCACGTCGGCGACGGCGGGATGCCCGAGCAGTAACGCTTCGAGTTCAGCGGGAGCGACCTGCATCCCTTTGTACTTGATCAACTCCTTCACGCGATCGACGATCTTGTACCAGCCGAGTTCATCGACGACGGCCACATCGCCGGTCTTGAACCAGCCGTCATGGGTCATGCAGGCGGCCGTTGCTTCGGGCTTGTTGAAGTAACCCTTCATCAGCTGCGGACCGCGCATCCAGAGCTCGCCGCGCTCGCCCGGCGCGCACTCCTCGCCCGTAGCGGGATCGACCAGCCGGCATTCGGTGTTCGGCGCCGCCGGTCCCACCGAGTCGAGTACGACGCGACGGTCGTCCATGGGATGGAAGTGCGTGACGGGACTGGTCTCGGTGAGCCCGTACCCCTGCCGCACGGTCAGCCCGAGTCGTTCCTGGCAGGCCGACGCGAGCTCGGTGCCAAGCGGTGCCGCCCCGCTGAACAGATACTTGAGCTGCGACAGATCGTAGTTCGTGACGACCGGATGCTTCGCCAGCGCCACCAGAATCGGCGGCACGATGTTGGCCATGCGAATCTTGTGGTCCTGTAGCAGCTGGAGCATCCGCTCGAGGTCGAAACGCGGCATGGACACGATGCAGGCGCCCTGACGCAGTGCGCCACCCATGACCACGACCATCCCGTAGATGTGAAAGAATGGCATCACGCCGAGGACGCGGCTGGTGCTATCGATCACCTCGTTGACGGCCTGCATCTGCTGGAGATTGGCCACGAGGTTGCGATGCGTGAGCATCACGCCTTTCGGGATGCCCGACGTGCCGCTGGAGTAGGGCAGCGCGGCCACATCGGTGGCGGGGTCGATCTCGACGACGGGTGGCGTGTTGCCATGCGCGAACAGCTCGCGGTATGGCGTGGCGCCGTCGGCTTCGCCGAACACGACGATCTCGCGCACCGTGCGGGCAAGCTGTGCGGCAGCCGTGCACTTTTCGAACAGCTCGGGGATGGTGACGATCAGTACCGCTTCGCTGTCGGCGAACTGCACGCCGATTTCTTCCGCCGTCGCGATCGGATTAACGGTGGACGCGATCGCACCGATCAAGACCGTCGCATAGAACACCACCGGGAAGTCGGGGAGGTTGGGGCTTACGATCCCGACGACGTCTCCCTTCCGGATGCCGTGCGCATGCAACCCGGCCGCCACATGCTTCACGGCATCATCGAGCTGGGCATAGGTATACGTCTTCCCCGATACGCCGCAGATGATCGCGGGGTGATCGGGAAACTCCGACACGCGCCCGAGCACGAAGGGCACGAGCGGCAGGTCGGGAATATCGACGTCCGGATGCGGACTGCGAAGAATGTTGGCTCCACTCATGAACGGCTCTGGAAGGCGGGAAGACGGAGAGGCGCGTGGCGAAACTACATCCTCACGCGGCTACCACAAGCCAACCTTGCCCTTCACCGACTCAATGAGGGCCGCGGGGTCGTAGCCCACGCCCTGCCGAAAGACGAGCTGGACCTTTCGGATGTCGCCGATGCTGGCCGCCGGATTGCCATCGATGATCACGAGATCGGCCAGCTTCCCCACCGCGATCGAGCCCGTGAGCGCACCGCGGCCCAGATAGGTGGCGCCGTTCAGCGTGCCCATGCGAATCGCCTCCAGCGGCGAAAAGCCGGCTTCGACCAACAACTCGAGCGCGCGCTGGTTCGAGTAGCCGGCGATCACGCCACCACCGCCGGTGGGATCGGTGCCCACGATGAGCGTGCCGCCCGCCTTAGCGAAGGCGCGCTCCATGGCCATGCCCTTGGGGAACGCCTTCGCATACACCGATTGGGTGTTGCGCTGCGTGCTCGCATAGCGCTGGGCGAACTGCTCGCGCAGCGGCTCGATGAGCACCTCGGTACCCGGTGGCATGGGCCGGCCGGGCGTGAACGTCTCGAAAATCGTGAGCGTGCTGGTGACCACGATCTTCTTGTCGATCAGGTAACTGAACAGCGCTTGCACCTCGGCGCTTTCCGGATCAACCTGCGCCAGCATGTTCTGCGCGGCGCCACCGCGACCACTGCACGTGTCGAGCTTCTTCCCGGGCACGAAGTCGTTCATCGCGAAAAAGCCATGCTCCAGATCGTCGATGCCGGCGTCGGCGGCTTCGCGATACGTCACCGAGCAGAGATGACCAGTGATTTTGAGTCCGCGCTTGTGCGCCGCGTCGGCCGCCGCCTTGAGCTCGTCGCGCGTGATATTCATGTACGCTTTGAACGACGTCGCGCCCTGATCGGCCCAGTATTCCACCAGCTTTCGCGCGTCGCTGGAGTCGCGCAGGATGGTGACCTGATTGAACCCCATGCCGGGGCCCTCCAGATACGGCGCGGTGGCGTCGATCCACGGCCCCGGCTTCTCCCCGCGCGCGATCGCTTTCGCAATGAGCAGCTCGGCGAAGCCATTCATGTTGCCGCCGGTGCGCATGCTGGTGACCCCGCCG
>JBEIVF010000211.1:0-3376 GCA_040374005.1 Gemmatimonadaceae bacterium
CTTGTCGGGCACGTTGACGGCGGTGCGTCCGGACCTGCGCGCGGTGCGCGAGCCCGAGCTGAGCACGCGCGTGCAGGTGCTCCGCCGCGCGATCGCGGACATCGCGGCGGTGGCCGCCGCGCCCACGATCGATGCGGCGACGCGGCGCGCCATGCAGTCCACGGCGAGTGCGTTGCTCCAGATGGCACCGGGT
The DNA here is from genome assembly GCA_040374005.1 of Gemmatimonadaceae bacterium. Lineage (GTDB taxonomy): Bacteria > Gemmatimonadota > Gemmatimonadetes > Gemmatimonadales > Gemmatimonadaceae > DASRAP01. Next base: position 194 of record JBEIVF010000211.1, read on the forward strand.
GACACCACACTCCAGTCGGCGACCGCGGAGTTGGTCCGTGCGGTGGGCCCGACGGTGCGTGCCGACACCCGCGCCGCGCGGCTGAGCGTGATCGTCCGTCAGCTGATCTCGGTGGTGCGTGCGGAGCTCCCGCAGGGGGCGGCGGCCGTGCCGTCGTTCGAGGAGCGCATGCTGCGCGCCGCGGTGCGCGACGGAGCGCGGTAATGACGGACGCCGTACTGCGCCTCGTGCTGCGTTCCCTGGCGATCACGCTGGTCATCGCGGCGATCATCGACCCGGTGTTCACGCGCGTCACGACGGAGCGGGCCATCGTCGCGGTCCAACGCGCGGAGGACCTGGATGATGCGACCGCGGCCGCGGTGCGCCGCACGCTGGAGGATCGCTTCGATGTGATCGACGGACCGTTCGCGGCAGCAGCGGCGACGGTGGTGATCGGACCGCGTCAGGTGCAGACCGACATCCCGAGTCCGGGACCGGTGTTCGCGGTGGTGGATACGAATGCGCAGGCCGCCCTGTCCATCCTGCTGTTCTTCCCGCCACGCACGGCGGCGCTCGATGCCGCGTTGCCACTCGACATCGGGGTGGGTGTGCCTGTGGGGTCGGCGGGGTCACTCGCGCTGTCGGTCGTCCACGAGGGCGTGACGCTGGACTCCATCAGCGTGACCCTGGACTCCATCGCCGGGACGGTGGACTCCATCGCTGGGCAGGTGGCCGATGCACAGCGGTTGGTCGAGTCCGCGTTGACCATCGTCCCCACCACCGTGGGCGTATGGCCGCTGCGGATCAGAGCCGTGCTGACGAGCACGGGGGGCACCGCAGAGTACGATCTGGTGGTCGAGGTGACGGACCAGCGGAGTGCGGTGCTGTTCTTCGATCGGCGTCCGTCGTACCAGTCCACGTTCGTCCGCCGCGCGGTGGAGGCCGACGCGCGGTTCCGGGTCACGCATCGGGTGCTGACCGCGCGCGAGGCGAGCCGCGGGACGGGATCGCCGCCCGCGTCGCTGGCCGACGCCGCCGCGCTCGATGTGTTCGATGTGATCGTGATCGGCGCACCGGATGCGCTGACCGTGGCCGATCGCGCCGCGGTGGATCGGTTCCTGCGTGAGCGCGGCGGATCGGTCGTGTTGCTGCAGGACTCCCTGTCGAACGCCGCGCCACTGCGCGCGCTCACGGGCGTCCCATCGTGGCGCGACGTCCGCGGCTCGTACGACACGCGCACACTGACCGAGGCCGAGATCCGGTTGCCGGTGTCCCGCATCGCGGTGCCGACCGCGCGGCCTGCGGGATCGCGGATCCTCGTCGTGGCGACGGTCGCGGGCGCTGAGCGCGCGACCATGGTGCCGGCACTGTGGAGTTCCAGTGTCGGTCAAGGGCAATTGTTCGTCAGCGGACTGCTCGATCAGTGGCGCTTCCGCGATGAGCCCGGCGTGGAGTTCAGTCAGTTCTGGCCGGCGGTGATCGCCGAAGCGGCGTCCACGGTGATCGAGCCCATCGAACCGGTCCGTGTGCCGCAGCTGGTGACCACCGGTGCCCTCGTGCCGCTCACGTTCTGGCTTCGTGATGGCGCCGGGACCGGCGCGCTACCCCCCGTGGTGGTGGTGAGCGACAGCGGCCGCCGCGTTGACTCGCTCCCCGTGATCGCCGACCCGCGCGCGGACCGCTGGCATGCGCTGTGGCGTGTGCCGAGCACCCCAGGGGCGTTCGAGCTGCAGTTCACGGCGGGGCTGACGACGCGTCGCGTCCCGGGCCTCGCTGTTCCAGCGATCCGCCGCGACGGGGCACTGGATCCAGCGCGGCGCTTGCGCTGGATCACCGCCTCGGGCGGCGTCGAAGTGGGCCCCGAGGACATCGAGTCCCTCCCGGGCGCCATCAGTCGTGCGATCGGGAGTCCGGCGCAGCAGCTCCCGTGGTATCCGATGCGCTCCCCGTGGTGGATCGTGCCCTTCGCGCTGTTGCTGGGGGCCGAGTGGTGGCTGCGGCGGCGGCAGGCCCTTCCGTAGGCGCGAGGCGCGGCGCTGGCCCAACGTTCGCCCGCGCGGTATCGTAGACCGCACATCCCCTCGACCGCAGAGACATGTACACTCGAGAAGAAGCGAAAGCGCTCGTCGACAAGGTCTTGAATTTGACCAAGGCCGACGGCGTCGAAGTGACCCTCACCGGTGGCGAACGCTCCGGGACCCGCTGGGCCAACTCGACGATCACGACCAACCTCGTGCAGTACGATCGACAACTGTCGGTCACCGTCCGACTCGGCCAACGGGTCGGCAATGCGACGACGCGCGACTTCAGCGACACCGGCCTGCAGGAGATGATCACCGAGGCCCTCTCCGACGCGCGCGCCGCGCGGGAGACGCCGAATCTGCCGCCGCTACTCGGCCCGCAGAACTACATCCCGGTGGATGCCGCGCTGCCGGACCTCGTCAATTACGGTCCGCGCGAGCGCGCCATGATGGTGAAGGAGTCGCTCGACGTCTGCGAGGCGAAGGGTGTGGTGGGCGCCGGGTACATCCCGAAGAACGATCAGACCACGTGCACCGCGAACTCGGCGGGGCTGTTCTCGTATTACCGGTCGGCCGAGACGAGCTTCATCCTCACCTGCCGCATGGCGGACGGGACGGGCTCGGGCTGGGCGGGCACGACGGGGATCAAGGATCTCCGCATGATCGACGCGGAGGCGCTGACGAATGTGGCTGCCAACAAGGCGCTGCTGAGTCGCAACGCGCGCGCGATCGAGCCGGGGCGGTACACGGTGATCTTGGAGCCGCGCGCGAACGCGCGGTTCTTGTCGCTGATGACCGGCTTGTTCGGTGGGGGCGGTGGATTCGGTGGCGGCGGCGGTGGTGGACGCGGCGGTGCGCCCGGCGGTGGAGATGGCGCTGGTGCCACGGCACTCGACGGACTGCCAGCGGGCGGTGCGGCCGGGCTCAATGCCGGTGGGCAGGGCTACATGGCCGGGAAGAAGCCGGGCGACAAGATCTTCTCTGATCTGTTCTCGCTCAAGAGCGATATCGGCAATCCGATCCTGCGGCAGTCCACGATCCTCGGCGACAATCGGCCCGCCGCACCCGTGACGTGGATCGAGAACGGCGTGCTGCGCAACTTCGGGCCGGGTCACCCTGCCAACGTCAACATGAGCTTGGCGATGGGCGGCAGTGACCTCTCCACCGAAGACATGATCCGGCA
>JBEIVF010000109.1:0-6716 GCA_040374005.1 Gemmatimonadaceae bacterium
CGCCTTCTCGCTGTCCTTGATCGGGCGCGACGCGTTGGAGATGTCGCGCTCACCGGCGCAGAAGGTCTTGAAGCCGCCGCCCGTGCCGGAGGTCGCGATGGTCACGTTCACGGGGGTCGACGCGGTGGTACCGAACTGTTCGGCCATCGCCTCGGTGATCGGGTAGACGGTGCTCGAACCGTCCACGGAAACAGTTTCAGGCGCACGGTCACCGCCACAGGCAGTGACCAGCAGGAGCGAAGCCGCCAGCAGGCCGGCGAGGCGCGACGGGGTCGTCATCAGCATGGTGGAGAAAGTGAGGGGGATTCGATTAAAGATACTGCCGTGTCGCGGGGGCTGACGAGGGTCGCTTCCCCCCACGGATCACGGAGTAACACCACGTGCGTCGAGCGTTCCAGGTCGCCCACGGGCTGTCGCTGGTCGTAGACCCCGTCCGCCGTCAGCTCCCAGCTCTGCCGATCGTCGGCCAAGCAGGTCTCGAGCAGTCCGAGGCAGAGCGGGTGCAGGCGCACATCCTCAACCGGCGCGATGGCTTCCACCCGCCGATCCAAGTTGCGCGGCATCCAGTCGGCCGATCCGAGGAAGTACTCGGGGGCCCCCTCATTGTGGAAATACCACAGGCGGGAGTGCTCCAAGAACCGGCCGATGATGCTGATCACCCGGATCCGATCCGACATCCCAGCCACCCCAGGACGCAAACAGCAGATGCCGCGCACGATGAGGTCCACCTGCACCCCGGCCGTCGACGCCTCATACAACGCCTCGATGATCTCCGTATCGACGATCGCGTTGAGCTTGGCGACGATGCGCGCCGGCTTCCCCGCGCGCGCGTGACGCGTTTCGCGCTCGATCAACTCGCGGAAGCGGTCGCGCATATTGGCAGGCGCCACGAGCAAGCGCCGGTACAGGCGCTGCCGCGAGAAGCCCGTCAACGCATTGAACAAGTCGCTCACATCCGCTGCGATGCTCGGCGAACACGTCAGCAAGCCGATGTCGGTGTACAAGCGCGCCGTCTTGGCGTTGTAGTTGCCCGTGCCCAAGTGCACATAGCGCCGGATCCCGTCCGCGTCACGGCGCACGACCAACGCCGTCTTGGTATGCGTCTTGAGCCCCGTCACACCGTACGTCACGTGCACCCCGAACGACTCGAGCGTGCGGGCCCACGTGATGTTGTTGACCTCATCGCCACGGGCTTGGATCTCGATGAGCACGGCGACCTGCTTGCCACGCTGCGCCGCCACCGTGAGGGCGTCCACGATCGCGCCGTCCCCGGAGGTCCGGTACAGCGTCATCTTGATCGCCAGCACCGCCGGGTCGGTCGCCGCCTCCGCGAGGAAGCGCTCCACCGTGTCGGTGAACGACACGTAGGGGTGGTGCACGAGGATGTCGCGCTCGCGGATCGCATCGAAGATCGAGCCATCGCGGTCGAGCAGCGCCGGCGGCGTGAGCGGATGGAACGGCGCATCGCGGAGCGCGGGGATCTCGATGCTCCCGATCGCGAACAGGTCCCCGAACTCCAACAACTCGCCGGCCTCGTGCACATCGTCGAGCGTGAGCCCCGCACCGGAGTCCACATCCACCGGGCCGCGCGACTCTTCGCGCAGTTCGTGGACGATCAACTCCCGGAGCGCCGCCGGCATCCCCGACTGCACCTCGAGACGCACCACCTCAGAGAAGCGCCGCTGGAACACCTGCTCCTCGATCATCGCCAGCAGATCTTCGGGCTCCTCCGTGTTGTTGACCTCGATGTCGGAGTAGCGCGTGAGGCGGAACGTCCACGATCCGACGATGTCCATACCCGGGAACAGCGCCCCGAGATTGGCCCCGATCACCTGCTCCAACGGCACGAAGTGATTGGCGCGCCCGATCGGGACCCAGCGCGGCAACGACTTGGGCACCTTCACGCGCGCAAAGTGCTCGGTGCCCCGCGACGGATCGCGAAGCGCCACCGCCAGCGACAGCGAGAGGTTGGAGATGTACGGGAACGGGTGCCCGGGGTCGACGGCCAACGGCGTCAGGACCGGAAAGACCTGCGACTCAAAGAAGTCGTCGACCGCCAACCACTCCTGCGGCGTCAGGTCGGCCATGCCCACCAAGCGCACCTCGTGGAGCGCCAAGGCCGGCAGCACCTCATCGTGGAGCACCGCCCGCGCGGTGGCGGTGAGCGCCCGCACGCGCTGGTCGATGGCTTCGAGCTGGACCTGCGGCGTCAGACCATCGGGAGGCGTCGGCGCCACGCCAGCGGCGACTTGGCGCCGCAGCCCCGCCACGCGCACCTGGTAGAACTCGTCGAGGTTGGTGCTGAAGATCGCCAAGAACTTGAGGCGCTCCAGCAACGGCGTCCGGGCATCCTGGGCCTCGTGCAACACACGCGCATTGAACGCGAGCCACGAGAGCTCGCGGTTCAAGTAGCGGGGGTTCCGCGTCAGCGGTTCAGGGGTCATACCGAGCGTGCGCCGTCCATCGGTCTAAGCTACCGGGCGCGGAGCCGCCCACGCGACTCAGCCAGGCGCCGTAACTGAACTGTTACGGAGCTCCCACCCAGCCCGGCCGCACCCTGAGCGCCGCCCGTCGCTGGGCCACCAGCACCGGGTCCTCGAACACCCGCCCTAGGATCAGCCCCGTGACGAACCCGCCCACGTGGGCCCACACCGCCACACCCCCTGAAATATCGGGCGCCGGCGCGAAGAGCTGAGGCAGGCCCGAGAGGAACTGCATGGCGAACCACCAGCACAGCACCAACCAGGCCGGGAACCGCAGCAGGAAGAGGGGCGGAATGAACATCCGGATGGGGGCCTTCGGGTACATCAACAGGTAGGCCCCGAGCGTCCCCGAGATGGCGCCGGAAGCCCCCACCGTCGGCACCGGCGACGAGGGGTCCAACAGCACGTGGGTCGCCGAGGCCGCGAGACCGCACAATAGGTAGAACAGCACGAACCGTGCGCGCCCCATGATGTCCTCGACGTTGTTGCCGAACACCCACAGGAACAGACTATTGCTGAGGACATGCCCCCAGCTCCCGTGCAAGAACAGCGACAGGAGGGGGGTGGCCCAATTGATCGCGTGATCGTCGATCACGCAGGCCAGCCCCGGCGCGAGGGGGATGGCGAATCCCACGGCCCGCATGCGCGTCAGCTCGGCGGGGACCAGCCCCCAGTCGCAGACCGTGGCGGCGAGATGCGCTTGGTCGAACCCCCCGCCCTGCACCACCACCCACACGCCCAGAAGCACCACGAGCAGGACGATCGTGACGACGGGCGTGCGGTAGGTCGGGTTGTCGTCGGAGATCGGGAACATGGGCCAGACGAAGGGGGCACCGGATCACTGGTGCCCCCCGAATCTACCGCGTGCGCGCGGACGGTCCGCTAGAAGATCTGGGTCCAGCCGCGGGAGCGGAATCCGGCGCCGAGGGCGCCGTCGCGCTGGACCTGCTGAATAGCGCAACGCGAGAACCGCAGCGTGATATTGCCGAAGCCGACCGTGTTGTCCAGATCCACATTGGCGGCGAGGATGCCGCCCGTGATCACGGGCGTGCACGTGCCTCCTCGCACGCTTCCGCGCGTGATGATGATCCCGTTGAACACGAAGTTCCCGGTAATGTCGAGGTCGCCATTGATCATCAAGATCCCCTGGCCGCGCCCCCCGATGATTCGGGTATCCCCGTTGAAGAAGATCGTCGGAAAGTACGCGTAGCAGGCCGCCACGCCGCCAACGCGAAGGGGTTCACCCCAGTTGGTACTGCTGGCGCGATCGCAGAGACCGGCCGGCGTTGCCGACGGCGTCGCGGACCGGAACCCACCGGGTAACACGACATTCGCGTTCTGGGCCAGCCCAGCCCAGTCCGTTTCGCCGTAGTTGAGGAACGTCTCGTCGTCCACCGTCGCATCAGTGAGCACGCGCGGCGTACCCGCGACACAACTGGCGGAGCGGCAGGCGCCTTGGAAATTGAGTTGGGTCGGATTCGGGTGGCGGATGCCAGCGAGCGGGGCGCCGGCGGCCGGACAATCGGACCACCCGGTGGGGATGTGATCCACGCCGCTGATGGACGAGCTCCCGCTGATGCGCCCCGGACCGCGCGTCGTGAGCGCTGCGGCGGCCTCGAACGTCAGCACGCGTAGCTTGACGAGGATGCCCAAGCGCTGCCGCGCCTGCGTGGCTCGGTCGCGGCCGGTCACGTCGACGAGGAAGATCTCTCGGTTGGTCCGCGTGATGGTCGCGGTGTAGTGGCCCGTGCCGAAAGGCGATGAACCGGTGAGCGTGCGCGTCGCGCCGACGAGCATCTTGTTGTTGACCCCGGACTCCCAGTCCCCGACGATCTCACCCGCTGCCGCATCCGCGATGTCGAAGGCCTGTTGCTGCCGCCGTCCCACCTCGCCGGTGCGCGTCTCGATCATCACCGCACCACTGATGGCCGAGATGATCGCCCCGATCACGATGATCGCGACCAGCGAGAGCAAGAGGGCCAACCCCGACCGGGGCACCACGTGTGGCCCGCGTGTGGATGTCGTCATACCATAGCCTCCAAGTGATCTAGAACCGCAAGGTGTTCCGCATGGCCACGCGGGTGATCATCGAATCGCGATGCCGCGAATTGACCCCCTCGATGAACCCCAGCTCGCGCGAGCGCGCGCGCACCGCGATCCGGATGCTCGTCGCCTGAGACACCGTCGTCGTGACCACCGCCAAGGAATCGAACATCGTGAACCGGAGCCCTGAGCCAGGCTCGAGCGGGCCCACCACGGGCTCCCACGATGACCACGTGCCGTCAGCGGCCATCGTACGGCGTCCGAGCCAGCTCTCCCCATCCGCCGCGATCAGCGTGACCTCTTCGTGCTGAAAGCCGCGGACCGGCGCCCCCGTGAGCCACCCGGCCGTCACCGCGGCGTTGCCACCATCGGCGGCGCGGATCGTGAACGTCGTCGTGACCGCGTTGCCGCCGGAGGGGCACACGCCCGACCCCACCGCCGAGAGTCCCCCGATCACCCAGATGTCGTCGTTCCGCGTGTTGGGATCCCGCTCCAAGTACACCATGATCGAATCAGCGGTCGCCGACGGGGTCCCCAGGCCCCACAGCTGCGTCTGCCGAAGACCGAGCGTCAGCCCCCCGCCCAATGCCGTGCATGTCATGCCGGTCCAGCGCATGGCGCGGTACCGCAACGAGGAATCCGTCGCGGCGATCAGATCCCCGCTGTAGGCATCGAGCTCGCGCAAGGTGGTGGACAGGAACGTCGCCGCCGTTCGCGCACTCTGCTGCGTATCCAGACGCGCTGCGGTGGTGCGCTGGAGCCGACGGGCGCCGATGATCGCATTGTAGATGCCGCCACCGACGACCAGCGTCAGGGTCACGGCGATCAGGATCTCGACCAACGTGAAGCCGCGGCGCGCGGACCGGGGGCGCAATGCGGCGGTCGTCATCGGACGCACAGGATCGTGACCTCCATCGTGTCGGCGCGCGTGCTCCCCAGCACCCCGGTGTACCGCGCGATCACGCGCGCGGGACGATACGTCCCACTGACCAAGCTCTGGACCGTCCACGACAACGCATAGCCGGCGCCGTAGTTCGCCGATCCGTCGGCGAGCAACTGACAGGGCGTCGCCCGGAGCCGCTCCACGTGGTCCTGCGCATAGAAGGCCGCGCGCGTGGCGCGGCTACCGCGCGACAACATCCGCGAGACCATCGCGCCCGAGCCGACCAGCGCCAACACCCCGAACACCACCATGCTCACGGCGATGATCACCTCGATGATCGTGAACCCGCGCCGACGCCGGAACCGTCGGCTCACCATCGGGGACGCCCCACCGACGAGATGATGACCCGCGCGGTATCACGGCCGCGCATGAAGGACACCGTGATCGGGGCGGTCCCCAAGCCGATGCTCGTGGGGCCGAACCCGAGCGAATCGCCAGTACTGGTCATCGCCACCCTGTAGCGCGAGCCGAACCGACTGATCTCTCCGATCGTGTCGATCCCGGGGCCCACCGTGCGGCACGACGTCACATACGCGGTGGCCGTGGCGGCCTGCAGCTGCAACTCCGCTCGGCACCCGCGCTGCGCAGCCGTGGACCGCGCGCGCGCCAACTGCGACATCAGCTCGCGCCGCGCGCCGAGCACCGCTTCGCCATGCATGGACTCACGGACCCGCGGATACGCGAACGCCATCATGATCCCGGCAATCGTGAGCACGACCAGCAGTTCGAGGAGCGTGAACCCCGAACGCAGGGACGCCGAGCGCGGTGAAGCCGCGTGCACATCCATCATGGACTCCAATATGGGCCTGTCCGAGCGCCACGCCATGCGCCGCAAGGGCACTGCGCCCTGTCACAACTCCTGCCCTCGCGGCGGACTGTGACCCACCCCACCATCCCCATCGCCAATATGATAGGAAATCCCGCCAAAAAGGCGCCCTGACCCCCAATAACCGGCAATTCTGGCTGGAAACGAGCGGGAACGGACCTTGCCCCAAACAGTTGTAGGAGTCCCTAGATGGGTATCACCCTTCGGGCACCGCTGTCACAAACCCTGCATCGGCAACCATGTCCAATAAAGTCATCGGTATCGACCTCGGCACGACCAACTCCGTCGTTTCCGTCATGGAAGGCGGCGATCCGGTCGTGATCCCCAACGCGGAAGGCGGGCGCACCACCCCCTCCGTCGTCGGCTTCACCAAGGACGGCGAGCGCCTCGTGGGCCAGATCGCCAAGCGTCAGGCCGTCAC
>JBEIVF010000246.1:0-2741 GCA_040374005.1 Gemmatimonadaceae bacterium
GACGTGGTGTTGACGAGCTCCAGCGTCTCGGCCCACTTGTTGTCGTCGTAGACGTAGGTGGTCATCACCGGGCCGAAGATCTCTTCCTGCAGCAAGCGGTACGACGGGTCCTTGGTCTCGACCAGCGTCGGCTCGATGAAGTAGCCCTCGGCGTCCGAGCTGCCACCGCCCTTCACGATGCTGGCGTGCTGCTTGGCGTCGGCGATGTAGCCGGTGATGCGGTCGAACGCCTTCTTGTCGATGACGGCGCCCATGAAGTTCGAGAAATCACGGGTGTCGCCCATCTTGATCTCGTCCATCATGGCGACCATCTGGTCGCGCACCGACGGCCACAGCGACTTCGGGATGTACGAGCGCGAGGCGGCCGAGCACTTCTGGCCCTGGTACTCGAAGGCGCCGCGCACGATGCCGACCGCGAGCGCGCGGGCATCCGCCGACGGGTGGGCGATGATGAAGTCCTTGCCGCCCGTCTCGCCGACGATGCGCGGATAGGCGTGGTACTGATCCATGTTCGCGCCGATGGTGCGCCACATGGAGTTGAACACGGCGGTGCTGCCCGTGAAGTGCACGCCCGCGAGGTGGCGGTCGTTGAGCGCGATGTCGGTGATCTTGCCCGCGTCGCCCGGGAGGAAGTTGATGACGCCCGGCGGGAGGCCGGCTTCCTGGAGGAGGCGGAACGTGTGGTAGCCCGAGAGCAGCGCCGTCGCGGCCGGCTTCCAGATGGCGGTGTTGCCCATCATGGCCGGCGCGGTGCAGAGGTTGCCGCCGATGGCCGTGAAGTTGAACGGCGAGACGGCGTAGATGAACCCCTCGAGGGCGCGGTAGTCGCTGACGTTCCACGTCGAGTGGTCGGCCAACGGCTGCTCGGTGTAGAGCTCCTGCGCGAAGCCGACGTTGAAGCGGAAGAAGTCGACCATCTCACAGGCCGCGTCGATCTCGGACTGGTGGACGGTCTTGGACTGGCCGAGCATCGTGGCGGCGTTGATCGTGTCGCGCCACGAGGTGGCGAGCAGCTCGGCGGCCTTGAGCAGCACGGCCGCGCGGTCTTCCCAGGCCCAGTTGGACCAGTCGCGCCAGGCTTGCTTGGAGGCGGCGATGGCGGCCTGCACGTCTTCGGGCCGCGCCTTGTGGTACGTGGCGATGACGTGGCTGTGCTTGTGGGGCATGACGACCTTGCCCATATCACCCGTGCGGATCTCCTTGCCGCCGATGATCAGCGGGATCTCGGGCTGCTCAGTGCTCATGGCGGCGAGGCGCGTCTTCAGGGAGGCGCGCTCCGGGGAGCCGGGGGCGTAGGACCGGACCGCCTCGTTGACCGGGGGCGGGACGCGGCGGATGCCGGAGAAGTTCGACATGACAGGGTAGTCAGGAGGGACAGTCGTCAGGGCCGCGACGTGCGGCGGGAAGGAATCCGAAATCTACACAGGGGGCGGCCATCTTTGCGGCGGGCGGTCGGTGCAGTATCGTCTGAGTCGATGGGGTATTGGTCCCGGCAGAAACCCCCCACTCTTCAGCGCGCGCGCGCCCTAGGACCCGGAATGAGGATGCTGATCGCAGAGGACGATGCCATGATTCGCTGGCGGAACGTGGTGGTGCTGCCCGCGGTGATCACGTCGATCACGCGCGAGGAGCGCGGCGGATGACGCACGCCATCGGGGCCCACACGATCGATGCGGGCGGGATCGACCGCGCGGCCGCGCGCGCTGGGGCGGCGGGGATGACCGCGCTCCAGATCTTCTCGGCCGTCCCGAAGTTCTACAACGAGAAAGTGAGCCTCAAGCCCGATCGGGTCGCGCGGTTCCGAGCGGCATTGGACGCCGCGGGGATCGCGCCTGAGCATGTGATCGTGCATGCGGGCTACGTGCTCAACACCGCGTCGCCCGAGGAGGAGAAGGCTACGCGGGCGGCGACCGCGCTCGCCAAGGAGTTGGAGCGGACGTCGGCGCTCGGGGTGCGCGGGGCGTGTTTCCATCCGGGCTCCGCCGGCACGGGTGATCTCGCCAGTGCGATCGCGCGCGTGGGTGACGCACTGACGGCGGCGCTCGAGGCGGTGCCCGATGGCGCACGGTTGTTGGTGGAGAACACCGCGGGCGCGGGGAAGACCGTGGGACGGACCCCGGAGGAAGTGGCGGGCATCCTCGCCCGGGTGCCGTCGGCGCTGCGGGCCCGCGCCGGCTATGGGTTGGATACGTGTCACCTCTTCGCCGCGGGGCACGACATCGTGCGCTCGCCCGAGAGTCAGCGTGCCGTCTTGGACGCGTTCACCGACGCGACGGGGGAAGCGCCCGCGTTCTTCCACCTGAACGACTCCCAGCATGCGTTCGGCTCGAACAAGGATCGCCACGCCTTGATCGGTGAGGGCGCCATCGGGGTGGACCCGTTCGCCTGGCTCCTGGCCGATCCCCGCTCGCAGGGCATCCCGCTGATCCTCGAGACGCCGCAGGCGAACGAGGCACTGCAGGACGACGACGTCACCGCCGACCCGAACGATGTGCGGATGCGCCAGCTCCTGGAGGAGCTGGCGAAGCACGAGAAGCACGGGTAGCACGAGGAGCACGAACTGCGCCCCCCCGTGCTTCTCGTGCTTCTCGTGCTACTCGTGCCACTCATGCTCCGGGGTCCCCAAGGGCGCCCCTAGGGGCGCCCAAGGGGACCCCCACTGGGGCGCCAGCACATTCCCCCATAGCGTCTGCCACGGTAGCAAGGCGGCCGCCGTGACGGACGCCACGACTCACACTTCC
>JBEIVF010000064.1:0-9372 GCA_040374005.1 Gemmatimonadaceae bacterium
AGCGAGCGTCAATCCGCTGCGCCGCCGCAAGGGCGCCCCGCCAACCCGTAAGCGACACCAGAGCCGCATCCCCTCCGGGCCGCGGGCCCCCGGGCCACCCCCGCCACCCCCCCCCCCCCCCCTCCGGCTCGGCCGGCCCCCCCCCTCCCGGGGGGGGCCCGCGCCGCCGGCCCCCCCCCCCCGCGCCCCAGTCCTCCTCGCTCTCGCCCCACGCGGACGCACTCGTGGTCGTCGCTTGGGCCCGCAGCGTGCGACGCGTCTTCACGAGGCCCGGCGGCAGATCGCGCACGAAGCGTGACGGGATCGCGGGCATCGTCTCGCCATTACGCCAGCGGCGTTGCGCGCGCGTGAGGATGAGCACATCCTCGGCGCGCGTGATCCCGACGTAGAACAAGCGGCGCTCCTCCTCGAGGGCATCGACCGACTCCGCGGAGCGGACCAACGGGAACAAGCCGTCCTCGAGTCCGGTGAGGAACACCACCGGATACTCGAGCCCCTTGGCGTTGTGGAGCGTCATCAACGTGACGGCGCCCTCGGTGGGATCGGACTCATCGGCCGAGGTCACGAGCGCGACGCGCTGCAGGAAGAGATCGAGTGGGGCCAAGCCCGCCTCGCCCTCCAAGTCGTCACGCACCTCACTCGCCCCATCCGCAAGGGCCGCGATGTTGGCGAGGCGATCGTCCGCGTCGGGCCCATCGCTGCGGAGCCACGTCGCATAGCCCGTGCGCTCGAGCACCTCACGAATGAGTTCATCCACGGCGGCATCGACCGCGAGCGTGCGGAGTCCGTCCACCACGGCCACGAACTCGGCGAGGAGCGTGCGGGTGGCACCACGCACCGGCAGCTTGGCGCCATCGCGCGCGGCGGCGAGGAGCGGCACGTTGGACGCCCGCGCGGCGGCGGCGAGCATATCGAGCGAGGCGTCGCCGACCCCGCGTCGCGGATTGGCGATGGCGCGGCGGAAGGCTTCGTCATCGGCCGGATTGGCGATGAGCCGGAGCCACGCGATCATGTCCTTGATCTCGCGACGCTCGTAGAAGCGCACCTGCCCCACCAACCGGTACGGGATGCGTCGTTGCCGGAGCGCGTCCTCCAGCGGTCGACTCTGCGCATTGGTGCGGTATAGCACGGCGATGTCGCCGTAGGTGCGCCCACTCGTGGTGGCGCGCTGCGTCACCAACTCGTCGACCACGAACTCCGCCTCATCACGATCATCCGCGGCCGTGACGGACGACACGACGACGCCGCCCGGCCGCGTCGCGCGCAACGTCTTCCCCCGCCGCGACGTGTTCTCCGCGATGACCGCATTGGCCAACGCGAGGATCTCAGGGCTCGAGCGATAGTTCTCCTCGAGACGCACGACGGAGGCCGCCGGGAAGTCGCGCTCGAAGTCGAGGATGTTCTTGATGTCGGCGCCACGCCATCCGTAGATGGACTGGTCATCATCGCCGACGACGAACACATTGCCGTGCCGCCCCACGCCCTTCACGAACTCGTACTGCGCGCGGTTGGTGTCCTGATACTCGTCCACCAAGATGTACTGGAACCGCCGTGCCAACGCGGACGCGATGTCCTCGTGCATGCGGAGCAACTGCACCGGCAACGTGAGCAGATCATCGAACGACGCCGCGTTGGCGCGCATCAGATCGGCTTCGAGTCGCGGGAAGATGCGCGCAACCACTGTGCTGAGCGGATCGCGCGCCAGCGACGCATACTCGGCGGGCGTCACCAACCCGTTCTTCGCCTCGGAGATCGCGCTGGCCACCGCACGTGGCGTCCACTCCTTGGGCGAGATCTCGAGCGTGCCCATGACGCGCTTGATCAGCGCCTCCGTATCGTCGCTGTCGTAGATCGTGAAGCCGGGCGTGCGCCCGACGCGATCCGCGAAGCGCCGCACGAGGCGCGCGCCGATGGAATGGAACGTGCCGATCCATAACCCCGTGGGGTCGCCGCCCAACGAGTGCGCGATGCGATCGCGCATCTCGGCGGCCGCTTTGTTGGTGAACGTCACCGCGAGGATGCGATCCGCGGGGACGGCCCGCTCACGGACGAGGCGGGTGATGCGCGTGGTCAGCACACGGGTCTTGCCCGATCCAGCGCCCGCGAGGACGAGCATGGGGCCGTCGTCATGATCGACGGCGGCGCGCTGCGCTGGATTGAGGGACGGCGATACGGAGGCGGGGGCGATCAAGGTCACGCAGGCAAATTAACCTCGAACACCGCCCCCTTCGATGACGGCAGGAGTCGCAGCGTGCCCCCATGGTTCTCTTCGACGATCCGCTTGGTCAGTGCGAGGCCGATGCCCCACCCACGCTCCTTGGTGCTGAAGCCGGCATCGAAGATCCGACTGCGGAGCTTCCGCGGCACGCCGGGGCCGGAATCGGCGACCACCACGCGCGCGCGCCCGCCGGGCAGGGCCTCCGCCGAGACCGTGATCATCCCGCCGGTCTTGGCCATGGCGTCGACCGCGTTCTTGATGAGGGACTCGAGCACCCATTCCAGCAACACGCGATCGCCCGCGATGGAGACACCGCTCAGCGGAACATCGACGGTGAAGTGCACCGGCGTCGCCAGTGACGGGACGCGCGGCCGGAAGTAGTCCACCACGCGATGCACCACCACCGCGAGATCGATGGGGTCGCGCTTGGGGGGCCGCCCGATCCGCTCGAAGCGGTGCGCGACACGCTCCAGTCGCTCCAGATCGCCATGCATGTGCTGGAGGGCGCTCTCGAGGAGCGGATCGCCTGCGCGCTCGCGCAGGACCTCCATCCACCCATGCATGCTGGATAACGGCGTGCCCAGTTGGTGGGCCGATTCGCGCGCCATGCCCGCCCACACGCGTTCTCGCTCCGCGCGGCCGTGCGTCATCAGGATGAGCACACCGGCGACGATCAAGAACGCCATCGTGACCGCTTGCAGCACCGGGACGATCCGCAGGCCACGGACCAGCGCCGTCGATCCGAAGTGGACCGTTCCGAACACCGCGTCCACGAGCGGGGGGTTCTGGCGGTCCAGGGCAGCGATGAAGTCGCGTAGACGTGGATCGTCGAGCCGCAGGGTCCGCGGCACGTTGGCCATCGCCGTGGGTCGGCCCTCGGGATCGGTGATCACGAGCGGGACGCCGGCCTCGCGGATCATCGTGGCGAGATCGCTCAGGGCGACGATCCCCGTCTCGTCACGCGCGTCGTTCAACCCGTAGAACACGCGCGCATAGATCCGGCTCGACCGCTCGGCCTCGATGCGCAGCTCACGCACGACCCGCTGGGTGTACACCACGTACGATCCCAAGAGGATCACCACCGCCGCGGCCACGAGTGCGCCGAGGGCCGTGCGGCGGCGCATCACTCAGCCGATCCGGTCGGCGCCGAACGGGCCGTGCAGTGCCTCGGGCAAGCGGACCGAACCGTCCGCCTGTAGCCCCTGCTCGAGCAACGCCGCGATCACGCGGGGGAACGCGAGCCCGGAGCCGTTGAGCGTATGGACCAAGCGTGGCTTTTCGCCCTGGCCCGGTCGGTAGCGGAGATCGAGGCGTCGCGACTGGAACTCCCCGAACAGGGAACACGACGAGACCTCCAACCACTTGCCCACGCCGGGCGCCCACACTTCGAGATCGTAGGTCTTGGCGCTCGCGAAGCCCGTGTCGCCGCTGGCCAGCAGGACGACGCGATAGGCGAGGCCCAGCTGTTGCAGGACCGTCTCGGCGTGCCCCGTGAGGAGTTCCAGCTCGGCGGCCGACTTCTCGGGCGTGGTGTAGCGCACCAGTTCGACCTTGTCGAACTGGTGCATCCGCAGGATCCCGCGCGTGTCCTTACCCGCACTCCCCGCCTCGCGACGGAAGCACGGGCTGTACGCGGCGAACGTGCGGGGCAGTTCGGCGGCATCGAGGATCTCACCGCGGTACAGGTTGGTGACCGGCACCTCGGCGGTGGGCACGAGGAACCCCTCGCCGTCCCCGACGCCGTACATGTCGTCCTCGAACTTGGGGAGCTGCGCGGTCCCCGTCATCGACTCGCGGTTCACCACGACCGGGACCCAGACTTCTTCGTAGCCGTGGTCGCGCGTATGCAGGTCGAGCATGAACTGCATGAGCGTACGCACCAATCGCGCGCCGGCCCCCCGGTAGACCACGAAGCCCGAACCGCTGATCTTCGCGCCGCGTTCGAAGTCGATGATCCCCAATCGCTCGGCGATCTCCCAATGCGGCACGGTGCCGTCAGAGCTCCGCGGCGTGCCCCAGGTGCGCACCACGCGATTATGCTCCTCGCCCCCATCGGGAACGTCCGGCAGCGTGATGTTGGGGATCTCCAACAGGAGCGCATCGAGCGCGCGCTGGGTCTGCGCCAGGTGTCCGTCGAGACCGGCGATCTCTTCGCCCACGGCGCGTGACTGCTGCACGAGCGCGTCGGCATCCTCCCCTCGACGCCTCCGACGACCGACTTCTTGACTCACCGCGTTGCGCTTCGCCTTGCGCTCTTCCACGGCTTGCAACACGCGCCGACGTTCCTGCTCCAAGTCGCCTGATCGGGCAAGGATGGCCTCGAGCACGTCCAGCTTCCCGCGGCGGCGCATCCCGTCGCGCAGCTGGTCGAGCTGCTCGCGGATCATCTTGTGGTCGTGCATCAGTCGGTGGGGCGACCGGGGAGGAACGAGCGGTAGCCACAGTTCGGATTGGTGACCACCGTGGCATAGAGCTTCCGCGTCGTGGTGTTCACGCTATCGACCTTCAGCTTGCTGTAGAGGAACGGTTCGAAGTCGAAGTTGCAGGGCGCGGGGCGCGACTGGACCGCGATCACCTCGCCGATGGCGACCGTCATGGCGGAGTCCAGCACCCAGTCGGAGCGGGACCGCGGGGCGATGGTGACGGCCGCGAAATCGTGGCCCATCCGCTGCAATCCCACCGGTCGGGAGGAGCCGGATGCGGTCCCCACGAGCGGCTGTGGCACGATCACGGGGCGCCCCGCGCCGTCGAGGTCGAACGCCACGTCGAAGTTGTACGACCCATCGAGGCGCACGATGAACGTATCGTACGTCGAGAGCGCGGCGGGCTCGTTGAGCGGCGTGCCATTCATGGCCCCGACGGCGATACTATAGAACTGGTTGTCGAACTGGGCGGGGAACCGCGTGTCGTCGTCACACCCGACGAGGGCGACGGCCAGGAGCAACAGGGCGACGCGCCGAGTAGCGGCAGCGAATGCAGGCAGGGTTTTCATGGATGTTCGAAGATAGACGCCGTATAGGGAGGCGAACAAGCGGCGGCGTCGCTTGACTTCACCGCCCCGGCTCATACACTTCCCTCGACCACACCTTCCCCCGGGGACGAGCCATGCCGACGATCCGAGAACTCGTGACCACCATCCGGCAGCGGGACGGGGGGAATGCCGCCTTCCGGCTGGTCCTCCTGCAGCCATCGGCGAACCTCGGGCAGCGGCGGTTCGAGCTCCGCTGGAACCGCGAGCACATCGCCGCGCTGGTCTAGGGCGTGGCTACGTTGCACCACGTGCTAGTGGCTGACGACGAGCCGCACATCGGACGCATCGTCAAGACCAAGCTCGAGCAGGGCCCCTTCACCGTCACGTTGGTCGCGGACGGTGGCGCCGTGCTCGCTTCGCTGCAAGCGCACCCCGACACGGCCGTTCTCGTCCTCGACATCATGATGCCCGTGATGGGCGGGCTGGAGGTATTGCAGCGGGTGCGGGCCACCCCCGCGTGGCAGCACCTCCCCTGCTTGATCCTCACCGCGGCGGGGCAAGCCGAGCAGCACGCCCAAGCGATGGCGCTGGGCGCGACCGACTTCATGACCAAGCCGTTCAGTCCGCGCCGTTTGTATGCCCGTGTGGCCGAGCTCGCCGGCGTCCCCCTTGCACCCGACGTCCCTGTATGAGCGCGCCCCAGATGTGGGGTGTGGTGCTGGCTGGTGGATCCGGCTCCCGATTCTGGCCGTTGTCCACCCCGCGACACCCGAAGCAGCTGCTTCCGCTGGTCACCGACCAGACGATGCTCGCCGACACCGTCGCGCGCCTCCTCCCGTTGATCCCGGCCGAGCGGATCCTCATCCTGACCGCGACGGCGTTGGCCGAGGCGGTGCGCGCCGCCCTGCCCGACATTCCGGCCGCCAACGTGCTCATGGAGCCGCGTCCGGCCGGCACCGCCGCCGCCCTCGCGTTCGCGGCGCGGACCGTCGAACGCCGGGATCCCAGCGCCGTGATGTGCTGTGTGCACGCCGACTGGGCGATCGCGCACCCGCAGCGGTTCCGCGAGTCGCTCGCCAGTGCGGCGACCATCGCGCCGACGCATCGAGCGCTCGTGACGGTGGGCATCGTGGCGTCTCGGCCGGACCCGGGGTTCGGGTACATCCTGCCTGGCGACGTGGTGGATGGCGCGGTACGACGCGTCGCACGGTTCCACGAGAAGCCCAGTCGCGAACGCGCGGCGGAGCTGATCGGTCAAGGGGGGCTGTGGAACTCGGGGATCTTCGTGTGGGAGGCCTCGCGATTCTTGGCCGAGGCACGCCAGCGCACGCCGGAGCTCGCCGCGGCGCTGGCCACGGCCCCCGGTGACGACGCGGGGTTCTTTGCCGCCGTGACCGAGCCGATCTCGGTGGATGTGGGCGTGCTCGAGCGCAGTCCCGACGTGTTGGTCCTTCCCGGCGACTTCGGGTGGGATGACGTGGGGACGTGGGCGGCGCTGCGGCGTGTGCGGACGCTCGATGGCCACGGGAATGCCGTGCATGGTGATGTCACGACGCACGAGTCGAGCGGCAATGTGGTGCACGCCACTGAGGGCAGCGTCGTGTTGTATGGCGTGCACGACCTCGTCGTCGTCCAGACCGGCGGCCTGACGGTGGTCACCACCGTGGACCGCGCGGCGGACCTGAAGGAGCTCCTCGGGGTGATCCGACCCGAACTCCGCGACCGGCCGTGACGATGCCCCGCC
Organism: Gemmatimonadaceae bacterium; assembly: GCA_040374005.1. Classification (GTDB taxonomy): domain Bacteria; phylum Gemmatimonadota; class Gemmatimonadetes; order Gemmatimonadales; family Gemmatimonadaceae; genus DASRAP01. The sequence continues at coordinate 6,934 of JBEIVF010000064.1, forward strand.
TCGTGGTCGTGGATGACGCGCGCGCGCGCCACTTCGCGCCGTTCTCCTCCCTGCGCGCGTGGAGCGCGATGCCCGTGGGGGCCCTGCCTGCGCACGACCGGTGGGCCTTCGCCTTCCCGGGCCACGCGCTCTCCCTCGTCACCGCCGCCCATCTCGACGGGGTGACCGACACCGGCACCCCAGCGCGCACGCATGGCGTGATCCCTGCGGGCACCATCGTGGCGAACGGGCGGGCCGCCTGTGCGCTCCGCGCGGCCCCGCGCGCCGAGCTGTGGACCATCGGCGGTGCAGTGGCCGCCGTGCGACTGGGGGTGGCCGTCACGGTCGATGAGCTGCTCGAGGCACCGTTGGAGGCCTTCGTCCCGGCGGGATCGACACGCGCGGCCCTCGACGGCGCGTGGTGTGCGGCCCCGTGGGATGCGATCGGTTTGCTCCAGTCCTTGCTTCCTGACGATCTGCGCGTGCTCGCGAACGATGGGGACCGCCCGGCGGGAGCGCGCGATGACATCATCGGTGAGCACCCAGTGTCGGTAGGTGCAGGGGCGACGATCGAGCCGTACGTGGTCTTCGACACCACGGCCGGCGCGGTGGTGATCCAGCCCGGGGCCCATGTGTCCGCGTTCACACGGATCGCGGGGCCCTGCTGGATCGGTGCGGGCGCTCATCTCCTGGGCGGACGCATCAGTGGCAGCGTGATCGGTCCGCAGTGCCGGGTGCATGGCGATGTGAGTGCGTCGATCCTCGCGGGGTACGTCAACAAGGCGCACGAGGGATTCGTGGGGCACTCCATCATCGGACGGTGGGCGAACCTCGGCGCGGGAACGACGACGAGCAACCTCAAGAACAGCTACGGTGAGGTGCGGATGTGGACCCCCGAGGGCGAGCGGTCCACGGGACTGACGTTCCTCGGGGCGCTGATCGGCGAACACGCCAAGCTCGGCATCGGCACGATGTTGGGCACGGGCACGCTCGTGGGCGCTGGGGCGAACCTCTTCGGGACGTTGCGCCCGCCCAAGGTCGTGCCGCCGTTCGCCTGGGGCGATGCCCCGCCCTACGAGACCTTCTCGCGCGAGAAGTTCGTGGAGGTCGCGACCAACGTGATGGCGCGTCGCCAGATCGCCCTCGATGAGACCCAGCGACTCGCGTTGGCCCGCGCGTACGACCACACCCTCGCCAGCACCTCGTGAGGATCACGGTCCTCGGCAGTGGGAGCCGGGGGAATGCGCTGGTCGTGGAGTTCGGTGCGACGCGCATCGCCGTGGATGCGGGGTTCGGTCCGCGTGCGCTCGCCCGACGACTCCGTGAGAGCGGGATCGAACCGGAGTCCGTGCAAGCGGGCGTGATCACGCATGAGCACCAGGATCACGCGCAGGGGGCGTTCCACGCGCGCGCCAAGTGGCGCTGGTCGCTGATCTCCCATGCCGCGACGTTCGCGAGCATCGGTGCGGGCGCCGCGGTGGCTCGCTTGATCATGCCTGCGTTCGGCGAGGCCGTAGAAGTGGACGGTGTGCGGATCACGCTGTATCCGATCCCCCACGACGCGGCCGCGCCGGCGGCGGTCGTGTTGGAGCACATCGCGACGGGGCAGCGCGTCGGCGTGGCGCACGATCTCGGGCGCGTCCCCGAGGCCATAGTGGCGCCGTTCCGTGACCTCGACATGGCCGTCATCGAGGCGAATCACGATGTGGAGATGCTGCGGAACGGGCCCTACCCCCACTCGCTCCAACGGCGGGTGTCTGGCGGCGCAGGCCACTTGAGCAATGCGCAGTCGGGGGCGTGGATCCGCGAGATCGCCTCGCCACGGTTGCAGCATGTGATCTTGGCCCACTTGAGCGAGACGAATAATCGGCCCGAGTTGGCGGTGGGCGCGGTGCGCGAGGCCCTCAAGGGTAGCGCATGTCGGGCCGTGGTCGCTGCGGCGGACCAGCGGTCCCCCTACACGGCCGGGGCGGTGTCACCGAGTCAATTGGCACTCTGGTAGCGCCAGTCGGGACTGCCGGTAGTCGCGGCCACTGGCTGGGGAACTGGCCCCTCGTTGCATAGATTAACTAATGAGGTGACGTCGATTTTCGCGAAGTCACCGCCCGCAGGCCGAGTGTGTCGGCCTCGCCTCGGACCCGATTCGCCGACCCTTCACCCGTCCTGATGTCCCTGCCGCCCCGTCTGGCCACACTCCGCCTTGGGACGCTCTTCGTGAGCGTGCTGGCGCTGTTGTTGCTGACGTTCGGGTCGACCTCCGTCGATGTGTATCGCCCGGTGGTGGCGACCGCCTCGAACATGGCGGAGGTCCCGACGGAGGAGGTCGCGCACGAGACGGTCTCATCGAAGGCGACATCGACCTCTCGCGTCCAGCTCGCTCGGCGGCGGAATGCCTCGGGCTTACGGGTGTTCATCGTCGCCGCCGCGCGTCCGATGGCCGATCGTGCGCGCCGCACCAGC
>JBEIVF010000101.1:0-7031 GCA_040374005.1 Gemmatimonadaceae bacterium
TCCCCCCTGGGACGGCGGCTTCACGTGGACCGCCGACTCATTGGGTAACCCGTGGGTGGTGACCACCGATCAAGGCGTGGGTGCCAGCATCTGGTGGCCGAATAAGGATCTGCAAGCCGACGAGCCCGACAGTCAGCGCGTGGCGATGCGCGTGCCGGATCCGCTCATCAACGTGTCGGCGGGTCGTTTTCGCACCGCCACACCGCACGGCGACGGCACCACGACGTACGTGTGGTTCAACGAAGAGCCCATCAACAACTACGCGATCGCCGTCGCCACGGGTCGCTACGCGCACTACACCGAGACGTACGATGGCGAAGCGGGGACGCTCACGCTCGACTTCTGGCCGCTGACGTACAACGTGGAGCGCGCCAAAGCGCAGTGGGCGCAGGTGCGCCCCATGATGAAGTGCTTCGAGCATTGGTTCGGGCCGTATCCGTGGTACACGGACGGCTACAAGCTCATCGAAGTGCCCAACACCGGCATGGAGCATCAGACGGCGGTCACCTACGGCAATCGCTTCGCCAACGGCTACCGTGGTCGCGACGACTCCGGTACGGGCTATGGCCTGCAGTGGGATTTCATCATCATCCACGAGAGCGCGCACGAGTGGTGGGGCAACAACATCACCACCAAGGACCTCGCCGACATGTGGGTGCACGAGTCGTTCGCGAACTACAGCGAGGCGCTCTACACCGAGTGTCAGTTCGGCTACGACGCTGGCGCGGCCTACGCGCGCGGTGTGCGGCGCGGCATCCGCAACGATCGGCCGATCATCCCACCGGCGTACGGCGTGAACGCCCAGGGGTCGGGCGACATGTATCCCAAGGGTGGGACCATGTTGCACATGATCCGGCAGCTGGTCGCCGACGACGTGCGCTGGCGCGACATCCTGCGTGGGCTCAATCAGACGTTCCGCCATCAGACCGTCACGGGCGCGGAGGTCGAGGCATACATCTCGCGCGAGGCGCGGATGGATCTCTCCACGGTGTTCGATCAGTATCTGCGCGATGTGCGCATCCCGGTGCTCGAACTCCAGGCCGATGGTACCGATCTCCGCTACCGGTGGACCAACGTCGTCGAGGGCTTCGCCATGCCGGTGCCACTCCTCGGACTCAGCGGCGGTGAGCCACTCCGGCTGCGCCCCACCACGGCGTGGCAGTCCACGCCGTTCCCCGGCAATGGGGCCGCGCGATTGACGGTGGATCCCGACTACTACGTCACGCTGACGCTGCTGCAGTGAGCCGCTCGCGCGCGCGGAGCGTGTCGTAGGGCTCCGTATCTTCCACTCATGGCCATGCTCACGTTCCTCCTCCCCGTCGTCCTCATCCCCATCATCTGGCGGGCGGCGCTGTTCCTGCGCACCTCGGGCCTCACGCGGGTCGGGGCGATCGTCACCGCGACGGGCGTGAGCCTCCTGCTGCTCGCTCTCTGCTGGATGGCCCCCACGCCGCTCCAGTGGAACGCGGTGCTGCTGGCCAATGCGTTGGTCTTGGCCGGCGCGGTGACCTCGGCCGTGGGGATGTGGCGCGTGCTCCAGGCCGACAAGCGCCGCCGCGGGAGCTGACTAACGGTCGATCTGCGCCTGCAGCCGCTCGACATACCGCTCCCCCACCACGAGCGTCGCCGCCGTGTCGAGCTGGCTCAGCTCCTCTGGGGTGAGGGACAGCGCCGCCGCACCGAGGTTCTCCTCCAGCCGATGCTGCTTGGTCGTCCCCGGGATCGGCACGATCCACGGCCGCTGGGCCAGGATCCACGCCAACGCCACCTGCGCCACGGTCGCGCCACGCGCCGTCGCGATGCGCTGCACCAACGCGATCACCGACTGATTCGCCGCCCGATTCTCCGCCGACAACCGCGGGATGTTCTGCCGAAAATCGTGCGCGTCGAACGTCGTCGTGGCATCGATGGCACCCGTGAGGAACCCGCGCCCGAGTGGGCTGAACGGCACGAAGCCGATCCCCAACTCCTCGAGCACCGCAAAGATCTCGGCCTCGGGCTCGCGCCACCACAGCGAGTATTCGCTCTGCAAGGCGGCCACCGGCTGCACCGCATGCGCGCGACGGATCGTGCGTACACCGGCTTCGGACAGGCCGAAGTGCCGCACCTTGCCTTCGGCGATGAGCTCTCGCACCGTGCCCGCCACCTCCTCGATCGGCACCGCCGGATCCACCCGATGCTGGTATAACAGATCGATGTAGTCCGTACGCAAGCGCCGCAGCGACCCCTCGACCGCCGTGCGGATGTGCGCCGGCTGGCTGTTCATGCCGCCGCGATGCTCACCCGTGACGGGATCCACGTTGAAGCCGAACTTGGTGGCGATCACGATCTCGCTCCGCACCGCCTGCAACGCCTCACCCACCAACGACTCGTTCACGAACGGTCCGTACATCTCGGCCGTGTCGAAGAACGTCACGCCTCGTGTGACGGCGTCGCGCAGGAGGTTGAGGCCCACCGCACGATCAGGCGGCGTGCCGTACCCGTGGCTCAGACTCATACAGCCGAAGCCGATGGGGGCGACCTGCAGGCCGGAACGGCCGAGGGGGCGGCGCTGGGGCATGGGGCGAATCTAGCCGCTACGGCGGGCTGGCGGCGATCACGCACTAAGTTCAAGGGGTGTCGTGGATGTCCGTGACGCCGCGGTGACCGCGGGAAGCACTTGTTTTGCCAAGCGGGGATCGACCAATGGGGACCACAGCGTGTCTTGCGAAGGGCCGACCAAGCCGCGTGTGGCTCGTGCTTGCGAGTCTGCTGTGGCTCACCGTGGCCTGCGCGGGCGAAGAACGTCTCAAGCCCAGTCGCCTTGAAGCCGTCACGCCACCGGAGGCGCACGTGCCGGTGGGCAGCACGCAGGCCATCGTGTTCCGCGTCGTCGTCGACAACGGTCGGGCGGTGCGTGGCGTCACCGTGAACTTCACGACCACGTTCGGGTCAGGGGTGGTCGCTCCGGTATCCGCCGTCACGAACGCGCGCGGTGAGGTCCAAGCGCAGTGGACCGTGGGGACGGTGCCAGCCCAGAGCCAGATGACAGCGACGGTCAACGGGCAGCCCATCCTGGCCACCATGAACACCGCCGTGGTCGCCGGTCCCCCGGCCGCCATGGTGCCACTGAGTGACGTGTTGACCGAAGGACTCGCTGGCGCGTTGGTCGTGGCGCCGCCGTCGCTCCGCGTGCGCGATGCCTTCGGCAATCCGGTGTCGGGTGCGCGCGTGACGTTCACCGTGACGGCGGGTGGTGGGACGGTCAGCGCCGCCGCGGTCACCACGAACCCCCAAGGCCTCGTAGCGCCAAATACCTGGCGCCTAGGCCTCGGTGCGGCGATCAATACCCTCACCGCGACCACGGCGGGCGTCGCGCCGGTGCCAGTGCGTGTGCAGGGCGTGCCGTTCGACGTCGAGGTGGTGTCGCTGCATTTCAATCAAGGCAATCAGGATCCCGGCAACACCGTGGGCGCGATCGCTGGTCGGCCGGGGTTGGTGCGGGTGGTCCTGCGCGCGAATCGTCCCATCAATCGCGCCGCGCCGACGGTCCGCGTGCGCTTGATCCTCGATGGCGCGGTCGTTGGTGAGCGGGTGGCCGTGGCCGCGTTGCCCGATGTGCCGATGGGGCTCGAGCTCGACGATGTGCGTCACACGTGGAACGTGGTGTTGAGCGCGGACGACGTGCGGCCAGGACTCGCGGTGCAAGCCGTGCTCGTCCCCGATGCCGAGGTGCCCGACTCGGACCCCACGAACGATGTGTTCCCCCGCGGCGATGGGGCGCTCGATCTCAATGTGCGGGCGCTGGCGCCGCTTCGCATCCGCTGGGTCCCGATCACCCTCGCCCTGACGGGGACGGTGGGCAACATCACGCCCGCCAACGAAGAACAGTTCCTGACCGACACGAAGCGGTGGCTGGCCGTGTCCACCATCGAAACGAGCTTTCGCGAGGGCCTCATCACCGATCGCGATCTGGCCACGGCCTCGGGATGGAGTCAGGCGCTCGGGGAGCTGCAAGCGGTGCGCACGGCCGATGGTGCATGGGACGAGTATTACCACGACATCCTGCGTACGCCGCCCGGGAGTTCCTACGGCGGCATCGGCTATCTCCCCGGTCTGCCCGCGTCCGCATTCCGCTCGGCGCTCTCGGCCGACAATCTTCCCTTCGCCGCGACCGTGGTGGCGCACGAACTCGGGCACAACCTAGGGCGCCCCCATGCGCCGTGCGGCGCCGTTGCCGGCCCCGACAGGGCCTTCCCGCACGAGAACGGGCGCATCGGGTGGGCGGGGGTCGACATCCTCAATCCGCAGGCCGCCGCGCTGATCCCGTCGACGTATGCGGATTTCATGAGCTATTGCTCGCCACGGTGGACCAGCGACCACACGATGCGGCGGCTCGTGGCGTGGCGTCGCGATGACCCGCGCGCGCGTCCTGCTGCGGCCGTGGCCGACACGCCGGTATCGGCGCTGGGCCTGCTCGTGTGGGGCCGCATCACGCCGAGCGGCGTGCAGCTCGAGCCCGCGTTCGAGGTGAGTGCGCCGGCCACGCCGCGCGATCCGCGCGGCGACGTGGTGGTGCGCGGCATCGCGGCCGATGGGCGCGAGCTCTTCACGTGGCGGCTCGAGTCCGCCGCGGTGGATCACAGCCCGCAGGCCGAGCGTCACTTCGCCGCCGTGGTGCCACTGGCATCCGCTGTACGCGAGCAGATCGCACGCCTCGAGGTGCAGGCCGATGGTCGCATCGCGCAGCGTGTGGCCACGCGCACCGCGTTGCGCGTGGCGTCGCCAGCGCTCACCGTGGTCGCCGCTGATGGCGCGCCGGCCGTGCGCGTGCAGTGGGACGTCGCGCAGTACCCCGCCGTGATGGTGCGCGACGCGGGCAGTGGGCGCGTGCGTGGGTTCTTGCGCAGCGGTCGGGCCGCGCTGCCGATGGCCGCGAGCGCCGGGCTCGAGTACGTCGTGTCGGACGGCGTGCAGAGCTGGGTGGTACGGCCGTAGGGGCCGCTCGACGGGGCGCTACTCGACGCTCCCCGTCTCCGCGCCCTCAGGCCGCGCCAGCCGCCGTTGGACCACCCGCGCCAACACCACCATCACCAACAGCCCGAACGCCGCCACGCCGATCATCGTGCGAAAGTCCCGTTGCACGAAGCCCACGCTGATGAGCACTGTGCCCGCGGCGTCCGGCAACTGCGCGGGGTGGTGGTGGTGGCCGGCAGCGTGGGGCATGGTCCCGCGCTGCCCTATTGCCCGATATCGTCGAGCCGCGGATTCACGATCGTGTTGTAGATCGACCCGAAGGTGAAGGTGATACCGACGTTGCCGCTGAGGCGGAAGGCCGTGGCCAGCGCCCGCTGGCGGGTGAGCACTTGGTCGTCGCTCGCGCTGCCGCGCGCGAGGAACAGCTGGTCGTTGACCTTGGCGGCCTCACCGCGGATGTCGAGCGAGAGCCCGCGGGTGATGCGGAACGACGTGCGGCCGGTGAAGGTGGCGCTGTACACGTTGGGATCGTGGAGGAACTGCGTATAGCGCACCGATCCGTCGAGCGTGCCCCACATCTGCCGCGTCTCGCCGGCGAGGATGACGCGCGCCACAGAGAGGCGTTCTTCGTCGCGACCGTAGATGGTCGTCTCGCGGTAGTCGAAGAAGCGGGTGCCCACGGCGACGAGCGCGGTCAGCTGACGGCTCGTCGCCTGTTGCCACGGAAAGTAGTTCCACTCGGCGCTCACGTCGGCCTGATCGTAGAGGTCCTGGTTGCGGAATTCTGAGAGCCCGCCCACCACGCGGGCGCCGATCGACCAATGGTCTGAGAGACTGCGGACCACACGCGCACTGGCTTCGAGGCTTCGCAAGAAGAACCGCCGCTCGGTGGAGTCACTGAGTTGGAAGCGATTGGCCTTGTACTCGTTCTGTCCGTTGAACGCGAGCTTCCAGTCTTCGGTGACGCGTGACGCATTGACGGTGCCGGTGACTTCGTAGCTACTCGAGCGGCTCTCGGAGTTGCCGGTGCCGTTCAGGCGCACGCGGTACACCCAGAAGTCCCACGGATCGTCGAAGCTCGACATGGCGGGGATGGTCGCCTCGTTGACGGGCGCGGTGTAGCTGAGCGCGAAGCGATCCCCGCCGGGCAAGCGTAGCGCGAGCGGGGCCAGCCCGATCTTGGCGATGCGCGTCAGCTCGCGGCGGCGCATGTCCTCGGAGCTGTTGGGCGGCAGGAAGGTGATGATGGTGTCGGTGCGACCCTGGAAGCGCCGCTGCCCGATGAACGTCATGGTGTATTCGCCGCCGCCGGCGCCCGTGGTGATCCGGGTGACCAGCAGGTGGACGTCGGCGTCGAGCCGGTCCTGCGTCCACAAGGCGAAGGGGAGCTCGGTGATGAAGTAGTTGCGATCGCAGGGGTTGAAGCCGCCGCCGGGCCCGCCGCCACCAGGCCCGCCGCCGCCGGTCTGGCAGTCGAGGAACACGCGAAGACGGGTGTCCTCAGCGGTCTGGGCGGTGACGGCAGCGGGCAGCGCCACGAAGGCGACGAGGGCGAGCAGGAGGCGGGGTAGGGAGGGCATAGACCACTTGTACGCGCTCGGGGGTGGGAGTGCTGGAGGCCAGGCGCTTGGCCCGCTGCAGAACGCCCCCCTCACGCGCAAAGCGAAGGGGGGCGTTCCATGCCTTCATCGCACTCGTAGCTGCCCCTACCGAGCCCGCACCATCGGTATCCGCTCCGGCGCCCGCAGCTCAGCCTTCAGCGCGCGCGACGGGTCAGCACCGGCCTGCGGCCCCGCCGCCGCCCGTTCCTCCGCCGCCTGCAGCAACTCTGACGAGATGGTCGTGCTCGCGCGCAGGGCCTTCGCCCCATCCACCGCCGACGTCCAAGAATCACTCCCAGCCACAATGGCGCTCGGGCAGCGCGAGAATAGCGTCGGCAGGAGAGCCGACAGACCGACGGCGGAATAGCGCCGCGACGGCGCTGCCGCGGAACTCCCCGAAGGCGAATGCAAAGAGTCGGCTGCCCGCGATCGTGGATGCGAAGCTTCGCGAGAGTGCGTTGTTGCCAGGGTAGA
>JBEIVF010000165.1:0-4536 GCA_040374005.1 Gemmatimonadaceae bacterium
CCGCCACGAGCGATCACGAAGGGGTGGTGCGTGCGCAGCGGAACGATCTCAGCAGTGAGTTGCATCAGACGGGGGTCGTCGAGGTGGGAACGAGGCGCGCGGTGCTCGCCGCACGCGCCACACGGGGCAGGATCTCGTGCGGGGTGGCCATGGCGCGCCCGTGCACCGTGAGTCGTGAGTGGAACTGGGCCGTAGCCATGACGAGGGCCGTGATCATGGCGTGGCCGTCATCGTTGAACACGATGTTAACCGGCTTCAGGTCGCGCTGTACCATGAGGTACCGATTCCCCAGCGCCTTCCGGAGTGCACTGCTGTGCGCATCCGGCGGCTCCTCCGCGGTGGGGATCCCCGCTGGCAGCGCGGCCGCGCAGGCGACGCAGGCCGCCACGCCACTCCGATTCCAACTGCCGCACGCCGGGCATAACATCAGAGCCAGCCGTTGCGACGTAGGAACGTCAGCAAGCCGATGCCGAGCCCCAGTTGGATCACCAGCATGACCCAGAAGCCGTACGGCGAGGTGCTGAGCGGGACCTCCGTGAAGTTCATGCCCCACATGCCACTCACCACGACGAACGGCACGCTGATCGTGGCCACGACGGTGAGCCCTTTCGTCACCAGGCCGAGCCGCACCGACGTCTGCGTGAGCGAGGCATCCAACACCGTCGAGAGCAGATCGCGGTACTGTTCCAACGTGTCGTTGATGCGCAGCACGTGATCGTACACGTCGCGGAAGTAGCGCTGTTCCTCGAGCGTCAGCAACGACTGCGGCCGGTTGGTGAGCGCGTTCATCACCTCGCGCTGCGGGGCCAGATGGCGGCGCAGCGAGAGCACCGTGCGCTTCACGGCGAAGATGTCCTGCAGCACCTCGTCGTCGTAACGCTCGAACACCCGTTCCTCGAGGGTGTCGATGAAATCATTCACCTCGTCCAGCACCGGGAAGTACGCATCCGTCGACGCATCCATGATGGCGTACATCGCGCGGGCCGGGCCATGCGCGAGCACCGTCGACGTGGCCTCGCAGCGCGTGCGGAACACATCCACCGCGTGGATGGGCACCGCGTGGGTCGTCACCAGCAGGTTCTTCGCGAGGAAGAAGCACAGGTTGAACGTCGTCAGATCGAGGGGATCCTCCGTCGTCCGGTCGAACGCCACGCCACGGATGATGGTGAACAAGTGCCCATCGTACTCATCGAGCTTTACGCGACTGTTGGGATTCAGCGTGTCCTCGATCGCCAACGGATGGAACTTGAACACGTTCTCGAGCAGCGCGACCTGCGCACTCTTGGTGATGTCGAGGTCCACCCAGATCATCGCGGTGCCGTCGGCCAGCGCCGTCGTCAGCTCGTGGATCGACACATCCCGCTGCACCGTCCCGTCGGGATAGTGAATCCACGACGCGGGAAGCGGGTTGTCGCGAGCAGGAGTGGCGCTGACCGTCATAGGGCGAAACCTACGCACGGCGGCTGGCGGGACAAGCGACTAGGCCAGCGCCCGGAGATGCGTCACCACCGCCGCCGCCAGGCGCGGCGGAGCATACCCCCCTTCGAGCACGCTCACCAGCCGCCCCTCGCACCACTGGTCAGCCCGTTGCACCAGCGCCTGCGTGAGGGTGGTCACGTCGTCCAGCTCCAGCGTGAAGCCCCCCAGGGGGTCACCCGCCAGCGAGTCGAACCCCGCCGAGAGGAGCACCAGCTCAGGCGTCCACCCCTCGGTCATGGCGTCCACTGCGTCGAGCAACGCCGTGCGGTACGTCGCGGCGGGGAGCCCCGCCGCCAGAGGCACATTCCGCACGCTGCCGTGCGGTCCACGGTCGTCCGCGGGGCCCGTGCCCGGATACCACGGCCACTGGTGCATGGAGATGAACCGTAGCTCCGCATCGTCCTGCACCAGCGCCTGCGTGCCGTTCCCGTGGTGCACGTCCCAGTCGATGATCAGCACGCGCCCCACGTCATGCCGTGTGCGCGCATAGCGAGCCGCCACCCCCACCGCGCCGAACACGCAGAACCCCATCCCACCGGACCGAAGCGCGTGATGCCCCGGTGGCCGCACCGAGCAGAACGAGCGCGTGGGGCCACCCGTGAGGGCGAAGTCCACGCCATCGAGCACCGCACCCGTCGCGGCCGTGGCCGCGAGGTAGGAGCCCTCACTGACGATGGTATCGGCATCCAGCCGCCCCCCGCCGCCCTCGGCGATCGCCGCGACGCGCGCGATGTAGCCGGCATCGTGCGCCAGCACGAGCTCGGCTGCCGACGCGTGCCGCGCCTCATGGTGCACGAGCGCGTGGAAGAGCGCGGGATCCTCTCGCAAGGCCCGCGGGATCGCCGTCAACCGCCCCACATGCTCCGGATGATGCCACCCGGTGTCGTGCCTCCCACAATCACTGTGGGAGATGAGCGCCACCGCCATCAGCCCTCGCGGGTCGGGTGCCGACGGCGCGACATGATGAGGAGCGTGGCCCCATCCACCACCCCGGCATCGACGAGCGACGCTTCCTCGTCGAGCACTTCCACCCCACGGTGCTTCACCACGAACGCGTCGTGGAACTCGGCTGAGGGGTCCAGCACCTCGAGCGCACGCACCTTGACGGCGATCACCGGTTCCGTCGGCGCCACGCGGACGCGCACCATGTCCCACGCTTCGAGCAACTGCACGCGGATGGTGAAGACGGTGGCATCGGGCGCGGCCAAGTCGAGCGTCGCGGCGCGCGCCCGGAGCTGCGTCACCGGCGGCACGGCGGTGCCGCTCATACCGCGGCCGCCGTGGCGGGCGCTACCGGCAGCGATGAGAGGAACCGCGCCACCTGCGCGTCGAACATGTACGACGAGCCCGTCACACGGGTCGCGCCGTCCACGGTCTGCGCGCCGAGGGCGATCTCTTCACCGCCTTGGCCACGGAGCACGAGGTGGTTGGGCCCTTCGCGTTCGACGAAGGCGGCGTAGATGGCGTTCTGGCCACCGAAGAAGTCCTTGGCCGCCGCCAACACCTCGGCGGGCGACGATGACGTCATCACATCCTGTAGGGTCCGACCGCGCTGGTGGTGCATCGCGCCTCTCCTCTCATCGAATGGTCCATCAGGGCCCCCGCGGCTGCGGGACTGCCCTGAATGATAGCCACCCGCCTCGCAACGGGCCGACCTCCCCACCCAACCACGGGGCGCCGGCCCCAGCCAACGGGGGGGGGCTCTGTGCGAACGAAGCCGGCGAACTGGGCCGCTTACCAAACAGTGACACAATGATGCGGAACTCGTGACCGGCGCGGGGGAGACTGACCCGTACATGTGACGCACCCCACCACGGGCGTGCGTCCTGGACCTTCCCCGCTCCGGCACTATGTCCAACTTCCTTCGTCGCCGCACCCGTCTCGGCGCACTCGTTGCTGCGCTCCTCGGATCCGCATCGGTCGTTCACGCCCAGGGCGCGATCACCGGTGTCGTCACAGACCAGAACACCGGCATCGCCATCACCGGCGCGTCCATCCGTATCGGCACGATCGGCCGCGAGGCCATCACCGACCGCACGGGACGCTACTCGTTCACCGGGATCCCGGCGGGCTCCTACGAGCTCATCACCCGCTACATCGGCTTCGCGCCGGTCACCGAGCGCGTGACGGTCGAGAACGGCCGCACCGTCGTTGCGAACCTCAAGCTCGTGTCGGCCACCAACACCCTCGGCGCCATGGTCGTGCAGGCCACGCGCTCGGGTCAGGCCGCCGCGCTCAACCAGCAGAAGAACTCGGCCAACGTCACCAACGTGGTGGCCGCCGACCAGATCGGCCGCTTCCCCGACGCCAACATCGGCGACGCGCTCAAGCGCATCCCGGGCGTGACCATCGCGCTCGACCAGGGTGAAGCCCGCTTCGGCTCCATCCGTGGCACCGAGCCGCGCTTCAACTCGGTCATGGTCAATGGCGAGCGCGTGCCGTCGGCTGAGGCCGATGTGCGGCAGGTGCAGCTCGACCTCATCCCGGCCGACATGGTGCAGGCCGTCGAAGTCAACAAGACCCTCACGCCCGAGATGGATGCCGACGCCATCGGCGGCTCGGTGAACGTCGTCACGCGCGCGGCCCCGTCGGGCTGGCGTTTCTCCACCACCGTTGGTGGTGGCTACAACCCGATCCGCGAAGGGACGGGCCCGGCGGGCTCGGTGGTCGCCGGCAACCGTTTCTTCGGCGACAAGCTCGGCGCCATCGTGAGCGCGTCGTACTACGACCAGCAGTTCGGCTCCGACAACAAGGAAGGCACCTGGGATTTCGTCGGCGACAACGCGTACATGAACGAGTTCGACATCCGTCGCTACGACGTGCGCCGCATCCGTCGCTCGATCTCCGGGTCGTTCGACTGGAAGTTCGACGCCAACAACACCGTGATGCTGCGGTCGTTGTACAACCACCGCGACGACTTCGAGAACCGCTTCCGCGCCCGCTACATCCTCGGCGCGCCGAACGCGCAGGGCATCCAGAACACCGAGATCCGTCGCCAGACCAAGGGCGGCGGCGGTGATCGCAACGACAACACGCGCTTGGAAGACCAGCGCACCC
>JBEIVF010000215.1:0-3310 GCA_040374005.1 Gemmatimonadaceae bacterium
CCAGTGCGGCGCGGGTTGGTCTACGCGGGGACGGAGACGGGGGCGTACTTCTCCGTCGACAACGGCGCACGCTGGCAGCCGCTCAGCGGGATGCCGGTGGTCCCGGTCACCGATCTCGAGGTGCGGCACGGCGATCTCATCGCCTCCACCGAGGGGCGCGCCTTCTGGATCCTCGATGATCTCTCGCCGTTGCGGCAGATGACGACAGAGGTCGCGCGCGCAACGGCGCATCTCTTCACCCCGCGAGGCACGACGCTCGCCGACTTCGGTGGCGGCTGGGGGGGTGGTGCCGCCTCGAGCGTCGGGCGGAACCCTGCCAATGGGGCGACGGTGCACTATCGCCTTGGCTCGGCGCCCGATTCATCCACGACCGTCTCACTCGCCTTCCTCGACGCGCGTGGCACGGTGCTGCGGACCTATTCGAACAAGTCGCCGGGGGGCCCTGCGCGACTCACGCCGAAGGTGGGGCTCAACACCTTCACCTGGGATCTCCGTCGTGATGCACCGACGTCGTTGCAGGGGGTCGTGTTGTTCGGAGCGCCATCGGGTGGTGGCGCCAAGGTCCCGCCGGGTCGCTACACCGTGCGGCTCACCGTCGGGAGCGTGACGCAGTCGCAGAGCGTCGATGTGGCGCAGGACCCGCGACTCGAGCCGATCCCCGCCTCGGTGCTCGCGGAGCGGGACAGCGTCGCGAATCTGCTGTCGCAGCGGATCGCTGAGATCAATGACGCGGTGCTCCGCGTGCGTGATGTGAAGACGCAGGTGACGGGGATCGTCTCGCGCACCAAGGAGATCCCGCTCGCCGATTCGATCGCCGCCGCGGGGCGTGGGCTCACGGCGCGCGCCGACAAGCTCGATCCCGCGATGACCACCAAGGCCGGGAATGGCCAGGACATCATCAACTACGCCAATGGGATCAACGGGCAGTTCGGGTTCCTGCTCGGGCAGATCGAGGGGCACCCGGGGCTGACACAGCCGGTGCGCGAGCGCTTTGTGGAGCTCGAGAAGGCGTGGGCGTCGCTCAAGGCCGACGTGACGAAGTTCGAGACCGTCGAGGTCGACGCGTTCAATGCGCTCCTGAAGCGCGCCGGAGTCGGCGGGGTGCTCACACCGATGAAGAAGCCGACGATCGTGATGTAGGAGAACGGCAGGGGTCAGATGACAGTGGCCAGATATCAGGGGGCTCCGCGCATCGAGCGATGTGCGGCGCCCTCTGTGTCATCGCGGGTCGATGACTTCGAGCCCCGGCACGCGCGAGAAGTCCGCGACATCGAAGGTGACGACGGCATGTCCCCCGGCCACCGCCGTCGCGGCGATCTGGAGATCGTGCGCGCCGATCATCGCACCTTGTGGCATCAGATGGGCGCGTAGCTCGGCGTGGCGGCGCGCCTCGGCCACTCCGAATGGGATGACCGGCACGTTCTGGATCATCCAATCGGCGAAGGCGGCACGGCGCATGCGTGAGGCGGGAGCCACGGCACGCTCGGCGCCGAGCAAGAGCTCGGCGACGGTGACCGCACTGATGCCGAATGATTGGTGTCGTTCTTTTTGCAGGAAGGTCGCGAGATCGAATTGGCTTCGTTCGGCTGCCACGAGCACCGAGGTGTCGAGGATCAGGCCCACGGATCATCCACGGGGCCGAGCGATGCGCGATCAGCACGGAGATCGGCCGCATAGGACGCCGCTTCCTCTGATGAGAGCTTCGGCGCGCTCGGCCAGATCTCCAGGAAGGCCGCGACCGGCATCAGGCGGACGGTTGGCGAAGGCGGCGTGGCGGTGAGGTAGGTCGCGACCGCTTCACGCACGACCATCGACCGACCGACCCCGCGCTCAGCGGCCCGTCGGTCGAGGGCATCGGTCAGCTCACTGGGGAGTCGGACGGAGAGGGGGGTATCGGCCATGGATGTATGACAAATGTAGTTGTTTGTCATACATCGTCAACCCCCCTGGCCTCTCGCACGGCCCACCACACACCCGACCTAGAACGCCAACATCCGCGTGACCTTGAGCGCGATCGTCCGCTCCCCGAGGACCCCGGTCCCGGAGGTCCGGCGATCGGTGTACACCAGGAAGAGGTCGCTCAGGGGCGCATAGCGATAGTTGAGTCGCGCATTCGTCACCCAAGTGTCGGACTGTGCGTTGTACTGCACGAAGGCGCTCCCGAAGAGCGTGGTCGACCAGGCGTAACGCACACGGAGCCGACCGATGTCCGCCAACACCGGGCCACTCGCGAGGGTGATGTCGTTCCGCGTGTAGTTCGCCTCGAGGAGGAGATCGTAGCGTGGCCGCCAGGTGAGGGTGCTGCCGATGCTGCGCCGCTCCCCATCATAGAACCCGCCGCGCGCCACGCTCGCCGATCCGAAGACGCGACGCGATCGACCGGTGGTATACGTCACCTGCGCCTCGCGCCATCCGTACGCGCCGACGGGGACGCTCCGCCCTGCGGCCACCACGAAGGGGTCGTCGAGCCGATCGAAGAGGTCCTTCACCACGAACTTGAGATCGCCGTCAGGCTGGAACTGCAGGTCGAGCCCCGCCTCCGCGCTGCGCGTGCTCAGCATCCCGCGCAGGTCGGTGATGTGATCGAATTCGAGATAGGGCGCGACCTCCTGGATCCCCTTCCACTTAGGTCGCGCATGCACCCCGATGGTGGCATAGGCCTGATCCATATCCCGACGCCTGACGAAGCCGATCCCGGGGTCGAAGTCCTCCGAGACGCGCTTCCACATTGCCCCGCCATTCCAGAAGGCATCGCGATAGAAGGCGGAGAGTCGCGCGGTATACCCATCGGCGGTGGTGCCATCGGCCTCGCTCGCCGCGTAGTACGCATTGAGGATGAGCGCGGTGCTCGGCCGGAGATTCGCATCGACGCCGTAGCTCAGATTCTCGCGGCCGCTCCCGTCGGTCGCCGCACGCCGCTGCGCGAGTACCCCGACGTCCGATGCTCCGGCGATCTGTCGACGCGCGCGCACCACACCGAAGTTCTCGGCGGGCAACGCCTCCGACCGCTGCGTCTGCATATCGAGCATCCCGAGTTCCCAGGCGCCGACACGGCCCGAGATCCGCCCGCCGCCGACGATCGGGATCGGACGCCCATCGGGGGTGAGCCCGATCTGGCGCGAGTTGAAGAGGGTGAAGTCGCGCGGCCCTGCTCCCATCCGATAGTTCCGTTCTTCCGTATCGCCGAACATGAACGAGCCGGCGTTCTCGATGAAGAACTCGCGACGTTCGGGGAAGAAGAGGGAGAAGCGGGTGAGGTTGACCTGTTCCTGATCGACCTCGACCTGGGAGAAGTCGGTGTTGTAGGTCG
>JBEIVF010000206.1:0-3492 GCA_040374005.1 Gemmatimonadaceae bacterium
CGGCGTGGCCGACGACGCTGCGCAGGCCGTCGAGGGCGGCTTCGCGGACGTTGGGGTCGGTGTCGCGCGAGAGCGTGATGAGGGTGGCGGTGTCAGCGCGCGTGCGGGCGGCGCGGGCGACGGCGCGACGGATCTGCGGGAGAGCGTGACCCACCTGGCGGCGGTGCCACGTGTTCCCTGGCTCGTGTGCCCAGAACTCGATCGCGATCGCGCCACCGAGCGCACTCCATCGCACGTCGCGTCGCGCGAGCGGCTGGTCTGGTGTGATCGAGACGAACATCCCCCGCATCCACCGGAGCACCGCTTCATCCGCGATGCAGCGCGGCGTCGCCAACGTCGCGGCGCGCTGTACCACGGGCCAGAACTGCTCCCCGATCGCCGCCCCCAACTCCGCACACGTACTCCGCGCCGACAACGCCCGATATCGCCCCTTCCACTGAGGCTCGAGCCACACAGGCGGTGCGGCCACCGGTGGCAGCATCGTCCGCGCCGCGTACTGCGGATCACGAATGCGACCCATCGCGCGCTCGGCCAACACGCGGATGCGCGCATCGGCGTGAGCAGTCGCGAGACGGAGCGCGGTATCGGTGCTATCTCGACGGTCCTCGGCGAGCAGCACGCGGCCAACCAACGCTGAATCCGCGCCGGAAAATATGGGTGTCTGGGCCAGCGCCGATCCAGCGAACAGCACGGGAAGCAAGAGGAGTCGCATGCCTGAAAAGGACAGCAGGCGACCGGCGCTGGCAAGGCACAGCCACCTCGGGGCGCCAGTTCCGAATGGACACGGGGGTGGCGCCCCCCTTTGCCCGCAGCAGGGGTCGGCGCGGGGGAGGAGGACCGGCTAACTTTCGGCGTCCCATCCTCGCACCACCCTTCGGAGTTCCCTGTGGCCACGATTCTTCAGCGCCTCCCGGTCGGGGAGAAAGTCGGCATCGCCTTCTCGGGCGGCCTCGACACCAGCGCCGCCCTGCATTGGATGCGCGCGCATGGCGCCGTTCCCTATGCGTACACCGCCAACCTCGGGCAGCCCGACGAGGCCGATTACGACGAGATCCCCCGCAAAGCGATGGGCTACGGCGCGGAACTCGCGCGCCTCATTGACTGTCGGCATCAGTTGGTCGCCGAAGGGATCGCCGCCATCCAGAGCGGCGCGTTCCACATCACCACCGGCGGGCAGACGTACTTCAACACCACGCCGCTCGGGCGCGCTGTCACGGGCACGATGCTCGTCGCGGCGATGCGCGAGGACGACGTCAACATCTGGGGCGACGGCAGCACCTTCAAGGGCAACGACATCGAGCGCTTCTACCGCTACGGCTTGCTCACCAACCCGGCCCTGAAGGTGTACAAGCCCTGGCTCGATCAGGCGTTCATCGACGAACTCGGTGGCCGCACGGAGATGTCGGAGTACCTCGTTGCCCACGGCTTCGCGTACAAGATGAGCACCGAGAAGGCGTACTCCACCGACTCCAACCTCCTCGGCGCGACGCACGAAGCCAAGGACTTGGAGTTCTTGAACAAGGGGATGCACATCGTGCAGCCGATCATGGGCGTGGCCTTCTGGAAGGATGACGTGGCGATCGCGCGCGAGACCGTGTCCGTCTCGTTCGTGGACGGGATGCCGGTGGCGATCAATGGCCAGTCGTTCGCGTCGGTGCTCGATCTGTTCTTGGCAGCCAATGTGATCGGCGGTCGCCATGGGCTCGGCATGACCGACCAGATCGAGAACCGCATCATCGAAGCCAAGAGCCGCGGTATCTACGAAGCGCCGGGCATGGCGCTGCTGCACATCGCGTACGAGCGCTTGGTGACGGGCATCCACAACGAGGACACCATCGAGCAGTACCGCCTCAATGGGCGTAAGCTCGGACGGTTGCTGTATCAGGGACGCTGGCTGGACTCGCAGGCACTCATGCTGCGCGAATCAGCACAGCGCTGGGTGGCGCGCGCGATCACCGGCGAGGTCACGCTCGAGTTGCGTCGCGGCAACGACTACTCGATCCTCGACACGACAAGCCCTAACCTCACCTACCAGCCCGAACGACTCACGATGGAGCGCGGCGAAGCGTTCTTCACGCCTCTCGATCGCATCGGACAACTGACGATGCGCAACCTCGACATCGTGGACACCCGCGCCAAGCTCGAGTTGTACTCCTCGGCCGGCCTGCTCAAGCAGTCCTCCGAGCGCGGCGTACCACAACTGCCCTCCGGCACCGAGGAATAGCCGTCATGACCAGCCGTCGCGATTTCCTTCGGACCACGAGTCTCGCTGGGATCGCGGCGGCCGCCGCGACGGGCCGACTCCACGCCGCCCCAGCGCTCCTCCCCCCGCCCAGCGGTCCCCTGGAGCAGGTCGCGCGCGACGAAGCGTACTGGGGACGCATCGCGGCGCAGTACCGCGTCCCCCGCGAGCCGATCAATCTAGAGGGCGGATACTTCGGCCTGATGGCCGACCCGGTGCTCGAGGCCTATCACCGGAACATCGACCGCGCCAACGGCGAGAGCTCCTACTTCGCGCGACGCGAGTACCCGGCGTTCGAGCGCACGGCGCGGCAACGCGTGGCGTCGTTCGTGGGCGCGAGCGTGGACGAGGTCGTCCTCACGCGCGGCGCCACGGAGGCGTTGCAGGCACTCATCGGCCAGTACCAGTTGCTCCAGCGCGGCGACACCGTGCTGTACGCCGACCTCGACTACAACGCGATGCAGTGGGCGATGAATGCGTTGGCCGCGCGACACGGCGCATCCGTGGCGCGGCTCACGATCCCGGAGCCGGCCTCGACGGCAGCCATCCTCGCGGCGTACACGGCCGCGCTGGACGCGCATCCACGCACCAAGCTCCTGCTCGTCACGCACTGCAATAACAAGACGGGCCTGATCCATCCCGTGCGTGACATCGTGGCGCTCGCCAAGGCCCGTGGGGCGGATGTGATTGTGGATGCGGCCCACTCGTTCGGGCAGATCCCGCTTACCATGGACGAGCTCGGGGCCGATTTCGTCGGGCTCAACCTGCATAAGTGGGTCGGTGCCCCCATCGGCGCCGGCGCGATGTACATCCGCGCCGGTCGCCTCGATGCGATCGGCATCGCGCACGGCGATGAAGGGCCGGCCGATCGCATCACCACGCGCATCCACACCGGGACTACGCCGTTCGCCACCACGATGACGATCCCCGATGCGCTCGATTTCCAACTCTCAATCGGCATCGCGGCCAAGGCCGCACGACTCCGCTATCTGCGCGATCGCTGGGTGCATGCCGTGCGCAATCTCCGGGGCGTCACCATCCTCACGCCCGAGGATCCAGCGCTCACCGGCGCCATCACCAGTTTCCGTCTGCATGACCGCGGCACGCGCGAGGCCAATGCCGCCCTCGCCGCCACGTTGCTCGACGAGTTCGGCATCTTCACGTTCCAACGCACTGGCATCGCCGGCGGCGACTGCGTCCGCGTGACGCCCGCCCTCTACAACGCGCCCAGCGACCTCGACCGGCTCGCC
>JBEIVF010000122.1:0-6264 GCA_040374005.1 Gemmatimonadaceae bacterium
CTCCTGCGTGTACGCTGCCCCGTGGTGGTGCTCCTCGGCGACGGCGTCGCCAAAGGCATGCCCACCGACGCCGAGATCGCGCGGCTGCGCGCGGGGATCCCGGCGGCGCGCTTCGAGCGCCTCCCTGGGGCCGGGGCGATGCTGCCCGAGGAAGCCCCCGCCTCGGTGGCGGCGGCGATCGCTCGGTTGGTCGCCTCCGAGGACCGCTAGCGCGGCCAGTCGCACTTTACGCGCCCGGGGATCGCGGCGTCTAATCACACGATGACATCGCGCCTGCTCTTCCTGCTGCTCCTCGCGGCCACCGCACCACTGGGTGCCCAGCGCCGCACCGCCGAGCTCACCACGATCCGCCACGACGGCCGTGACCGGACGGCCATCGTCCGTGCACCGGCCGTCACGAATCGGGCCGGGGAGCGCCTCCCCGTGGTGATCGCGCTCCACGGGGGCGGTGGGAACGCCGCCAACGCGGAGAAGATGACCGGCTTCACCGCGCTGGTCGAGCGCGAACGGCTCATCGTCGTCTATCCCAGCGGCTCGGGTCGCCTTCCCAACACGCTACTCACCTGGAATGCGGGCCACTGCTGTGGCTTCGGGATGGAGCGGAAGATCGACGACGTCGGCTTCATCAACGCGCTGCTCGACACGCTAGTCGCGCGTTACCCGGTGGATGCACGCCGCATCTACGTCACCGGCATGTCCAACGGTGCCATGATGGCGCATCGACTCGGCCGCGAACTCTCCGACCGGATCGCCGCGATCGCGCCCGTCGTCGGTGCCGTGTTCGGCGACGAGCCCGCAGTGAGGGGACCGGTCTCGGCGCTGATCATCAACGGCCTGCTGGACACCTCTGTGCCACCCAACGGCGGGCGCTCCAGCGGTGCCGGTCGCGACTCCTGGGACGGCACGCCGGCGCAGCCGAACATCGCGCAGGCGTCGTACTGGGCGAAGGCCAACGGCTGTGACGCCGCGCCCGTGCGCGATCAGCGTGGTCCGGTGATCACCACCCGCTACCGGTGTCCGTCGGGGGCGGCCGTCGAGCTCGTGCAGCTCAGTGACAACGCGCATGCGTGGCCGGGAGGCGAGCGCGGGTCTCGTCGTGGTGACGCGCCGACGACCTCCTACGACGCGACCGAAGCGATGTGGGCGTTCTTCAAGGCGCACCCGAAGCGCTAGGTCCTACCGCCGTACCTTCCACACCCAGCGGATCAACACCAGCTGCAACGGCAGCCGCAGCCACAGTCCGGCTTGGAACGGCCCCGACGCATCATCCGCGATCGCGTTGATCAGCATCTGCACGTTGGCGGGGAACACCGCCACCAGCAGCGCGATCAAGCCGTAGGCCGCCGCGCGGCGCACCCGCGGCACCATGAGCCCGATGCCGCCCGCCACCTCGGCGATGCCACTGATCAGGATCAGCAGATCGTGTGCCGGGAGCCACGGCGGCATCATCGGGCGGTAGAACTGCGGTGCTGCGAAGTGGGCGAGGCCGGCCGCGACGAAGACCACCGTGCAGATGGCGCGGCTCCGATCGCGGCGGGTACTACCAGTGGTGACGGACTCCATGATCTGCGCAATCTACGGGAGGGACTGGTTGACGCTCAGCCGAGCGGGCCCCAGCTTCTTCGTGAAGGCTGTCCTCCTCCGGCCGTCCGCATGTCACGCATCCTCGTACTCGCTGCCCTTCTTTCCGCCGGCACTGCGGCTACCGCCCAACAGCCCACGGCCTGGCCCCAGCACTCGCGTGAGCGGCCCGCCCCGCCCGTCGCGGTGGCGCCGCGCCTCACCAGTCCGGCGCCCGCGCCGGCCGGTGCCACCATCCTCTTCGACGGCCGCGACCTCGCGCAGTGGAAGCGGAGCTGGGGAGGAGGGGCCGCCGGCTGGAAGCTCGTCGACGGCGGCGCGATGGAAGTCGTGCCCGGCGCTGGGCCCATCGAGACCATCGCGGCCTTCGGCGACGTGCATCTGCATATCGAGTGGGCGTCACCCAACCCCGCCATCGGGCGCGATCAAGACCGTGGCAACAGCGGCGCGTTCCTGATGGGCCGCTACGAAGTGCAGATCCTCGACTCCTACGAGAGCCGCACCTACGCCGATGGCCAAGCTGGCTCCATCTACGGACAATTCCCGCCGCGTGTGAACGTGACGCAGCCGCCGGGTGAGTGGAACAGCTACGACATCGAGTTCCGTCGGCCGCGCTTTACCGCCGATGGCAAGCTCGTGAGCCCGGCCCGCATGACCGTGCGGCACAACGGGGTCGTGGTCCAAGCCGATGTCGCGCTGTTGGGCCCTACGTCGCATACCGTGCGCGAGCCGTACACCGCGCACGCGGACGCGCTGCCCATCAGTCTGCAGGATCACGGCCACACCGTGCGCTTCCGCAACATCTGGGTCGTGCCGCTCGCGCCGGCCGCCGCCGATCTCACCCGCGGCGCACGCCTCGATCCGTCCATCTACGGCATCTGGTACCACCTCGGCGTACTCCGCTTCGCGCAAGGCGAGTTCAATGCGGCCGCCGAGGCGTTCCGTCGCGCGCAGCCCATCGGCGAGATCACGCCGGAGCAAGTGTTCACGCCCGCCGACACGGCCGACACGCAACAGGCCACGTTGAGCTTCGGACTCGGGAACTACTTCCTCGTGCGCGGCGACACCGCGCAGGCACGGCTGTGGTTCGAGCGCGCGGTGTGGTCGGGCGGTTGGCCGGCCTTCGGGGCGATCGTGGCCGAGGCCGAGCTCAATCGCCTGCGGGGACCGCGGTGATCAGTCGGTCTCGTCGCACCTAGCAGGCATCTTGCCAAGTCACTTCGCACTCCGGTAGTGTCCAATCATGCCAGTCACCTTCACGCTCAATGGCGCCCCCGTCTCGGTCGACGTCGCGCCCGACACCCCACTGCTGTGGGTGCTCCGCGACACGCTCGACCGCACCGGCACCAAGTACGGCTGCGGGATCGGCGCCTGTGGGGCGTGTACCGTGCATCTCGATGGGGTGGCCGTGCGGTCGTGCTCCACATCGGTCGGGAGCGTCGAGGCGAAGACGGTGACCACCGTCGAAGGGCTCTCGCCCGACGGCACGCACCCTGTGCAGGCGGCGTGGATCGCGGCGCAGGTGGCGCAATGCGGCTACTGCCAAGCGGGGCAGATGATGAGCGCGGCGGCCTTGCTCGCCACGACGCCCAAGCCGACGGACGACGACATCGATCGCGCGATGGCTGGCAACGTGTGCCGGTGCGGCACGTATCAGCGCGTGCGTGATGCAATCCACCGCGCGGCGGAGGCCACCTCGTGAGCGCCGAGTTCACGCGCCGCGATTTCCTCAAGACCGGCGCCGTCGCGGCCGCTGGCCTCACCATCGCCGTGTCGGTGTCGGGCTGCAGCAGCGATCCCGAACTGCCCACACCGACGCAGCCGTTCGCGCCTGACGCGTGGATCCGCATTGACACCGACGGCATCGTCACCGTGATGGTGGACCGCTCCGAGATGGGGCAGGGCATCACCACGGGCTTGCCGATGCTCGTGGCCGAAGAGCTCGATGCGGATTGGTCGCTGGTGCGCTTCGAGCGTGCGGGCGCGAATCGCATCTACGGCAACGCGGAGATGCGCGGAATGCAGGGCACGGGCGGCAGCTCGTCGATCCGCGCCGCGTGGGTGCCGCTGCGCGAAGGGGCGGCGCGCGCCAAGGCGATGCTCGTGACGGCGGCGGCCACGCAGTGGGGGGTCGCTCCCAGCGAATGTCGTACGGCGAACGGCGTAGTGCACCACGACGCCTCGTCGCGGTCGCTCAGCTACGGCGAACTCGCCACGGCCGCTGGCGCATTGCCGGTGCCCGAGTCGGTGACGTTGAAGACGCCGGACCAGTTCACGATCATCGGTCGTTCGTTGCCGCGTCTCGACTCACCTGATGTCGTGCGCGCCGCGCCGATCTACGCCGGTGACCTGCGCGTTCCTGGTATGCTCACCGCGGTGGTCGCGCGCTCGCGCGTGTTCGGCGGGAGCGTGGCGAGCTATGACGCCACGAAAGCGCTGGCCGTTGCGGGCGTGAAGCACGTGGTCCAGATCAGCAGCGGCGTGGCCGTGGTAGCCGACACGTTCTGGAGCGCCGAGCAGGGTCGACGCGCACTCGAGGTGCAGTGGGACGCCGGTGAACACGGCGCGATGAACGACGAGTCCATCGAAGCCGAGTTCACGCGCGCGCTTGATGCGGCGCACCAGCCGATGGTGCGCGCCGAAGGAGCGCCGGGGTTCACGCTCGCCGAGGCGCCGCGTAAATTGGAGGCATTGTACTCGTTGCCGTATCTCGCGCACGCGACGATGGAGCCGATGTCGTGCGCGGCCGATGTGCGCGCCGAGTCGTGCACGGTGTGGGCGCCGACGCAGATCCAATGGGCGTCACCCATCGCCGGTGGTGGCGCGGCGGGTGTCGCCGCGAAGGCGGCGGGCGTGAAGGCCGATCAAGTCACGATCCACACCACGCAACTCGGCGGCGGCTTCGGACGGCGCGGCGAGCAGGACTTCGTGCAGGAGGCCGTCGAGATCTCGAAGGCTGTGGCTGCGCCGGTGCGCGTGCAGTGGACGCGCGAGGACGATATGCAGCACGACTGGTATCGTCCGGCGGCGCGCCATCGGCTGCGTGCGGGGCTCGATGACGCGGGCAAGCCGGTGGCGTGGGCGCATCGCATCGCGACGCCGTCGATCCTGAAGCGTTATCTGCCTGGCTATCTGCCTACGTGGGTGGCCAACCGGATGGGTGTGCTTACCAACGGCGCCGACCCCACATCGTTCGAAGGCGCGGCTGACGTGCCCTATGCCGTGGGCGACATCGAGGTCGTGTGCGCCGAGGTCGATGTCGCGGTACCGACGGGCTTTTGGCGCTCGGTGGGTCACTCGCACACGGCGTTCGCGGTCGAGTCGTTCATCGACGAGCTCGCGCATCTGGCTGAGGCCGATCCGTACCAGTTCCGGCGCGAGTTGCTCGCCAAGCATCCGCGTCACTTGGGTGTGCTCGATCTCGCCGCGGAGAAGGCCGGGTGGGGCACGCCGCTCCCTGAGGGGCGGGCGCGCGGGATTGCGGTGCACGAATCGTTCGGCAGTTGGGTCGCGCAGGTCGTCGAGGTGAGTGTGGACACCGATGGCCGTCCGCGCGTGCACCGCGTGGTGTGCGCGATCGACTGTGGGATCGCGGTACATCCCGACCAGATCGCGGCGCAGATGGAAGGCAGTATCGTGTACGGTCTCACGGCGGCGCTGTACGGCGCCGTGAAGATCGACGGTGGCGGCGCGGTCAACTCGAACTTTAGCGACTACCCGATGCTGCGCATCGATCGCATGCCGGTGGTGGAGACGCACATCGTGCCGAATGCGGAGCCGCCGGGCGGCGTGGGTGAGCCGGCGACGCCACCGATCGCGCCGGCGGTGGCGAATGCGTTCTTTGCACTCACCGGCGAACGCGTTCGGGTGTTGCCGTTCGTGGCGAAGGTAGCCGCGGCGACCTGATCAGCCGCGGTGCATCGCCGCGCGCAGTTCGAGGTCGGGCAGTTCTTTGCGCAGGAGCTCATCGAGCAGTTGCAGCCGCGCGAGCGGCGAGCGCTCGGCGAGCAACTTGTAGCGCGTCTCGGTCTCGATGTCGATCATGGCGCCGATGTGCCACGCGACGTCGATCGGATCGTCCGGCAGCGTGATCGCGGCGAGGGGCTCGTTGTTGAGCGTCTGCACCGCGCGCACGAGTCGCCGAAAGTTCGCCGTGATCTCGTCGGCGACCACCATCAGCGCAACGCGGGCCGCTCCCGGGGCATCAGGCACCTCGGCCACCTCGGCCACGTGATACGGCGCGTCGTCGTCGACGAAGCGATCGAGCACCACGCGTTCGCGTCCGATGGTCAGGATGTTGGCGCGGCCGTCAGGGAGGATGTCGAACTCCGTGACCTCCGCCACACAGCCTACGCGCCCCGCCGGGATCTCGCGCTCGGCCACGCCCGGTATGGCGGGCAGGATCACGAAGCGCCGGTCACCGCCACGGATGTCGGCAATGAGTTGCCGGTAGCGCGGCTCGAAGATGTGCAGTGGGGCGGGCGTCCCTGGGAGAAGGACCATGCCCAGCGGGAAGATGGGGAGACGCAACGGGACCCTCAGCGGCGGCTAGAAATGGGTATATTTCAATATGTCCGCAAAGCGTCGGAAAGTGAGCGTGCGATCGCTCCTGTTGATCCTGCTGGGTGTCGCGACCACCGTGTCGGCACAAACCCGCGTGCCCATTCCCGGCACCGCCGTGGA
>JBEIVF010000087.1:0-7978 GCA_040374005.1 Gemmatimonadaceae bacterium
ATCGAGCAGCTGCGGCAGCTGGATCCCATCCCGGCGATCGCGGCCATAGTGCGCGAGATCCTGCGCCACGAGGGAGACCTCGCGCGCCCCCTGCATCTCCAGCAGCTGCGCCTCACGGATGACGTCATCCAGCGCGAACGACCGGTGCTTGCCGCGCATGAGCGGGATCGCACAGAACGCGCAGCCGTGGTCGCACCCTTCGCTGATCTTGAGATAGCGCACGGACGACGAGCCACCCGCGTACACGCGCTCCCCCGGGTGCGCGAGGATCTCGCTGGAGAGCAGTCCGCGCTCGATCAGCGCCGGGATCAACTGCTCGCCCTCTGAGGCGCCGAAGAACATGTCCACCTCGGGCAGGGCCTCGACCAACTCGCGCTTGTGGCGCTCGACCATGCAGCCCACGGCGATGACCGCTTGGCAGTGCCCATCGGTCTTGAGGCGCGCGGCCCCGACGATGGTGTCGATGGATTCCTGCTTGGCGGCGTCGATGAAGCCGCAGGTGTTGACGACGATGACGTCAGCGGCACTGACGTCATCGGTGGCCACGGCCCCGTGCGCGATCAGATCGGCCAGGTACCGTTCGGAGTCCACCGTGTTCTTATCGCACCCGAGGGTGAGGAGGGCAACGCGCATCCCGACAATCTAGCGCGGTGTGAGCACGCGATCCGGGCGGAACAGCAGGTCCCCGCCCAGCCACGCCAGCTTGGAGAACGGGAACAGGAGGAGGGGGGCCAGCAACACCGCCGGCGGCGCGAACCGTTCCAGCACCGTCCACGGCGGATCGGGCCACGTGGCCACAAGGATCCCCACGAACACGGCCGCGAACAGGAGCTCGGCGATGATGAGATTGAGGAGCATCGAGCCGATGAAGTAGTCCTGCTCCTCGCGCTCCAACGCGCCGCCACACTGGCCGCAGGTCGGCCGCATCTTGAACCAGTGTTGGAGCACCGGCCCACCGCCGCACCGCGGGCACCGGAGCCGCGCCACCCGCCACAGCAGCCGGAACACGGCCAGCGGCCCCGGCGTCACCAACGTCAGCTCTTGATTGCGTTCGTCGCGCGCGAAGTCTCGCGCCGGATCGGGAGTCACCCGAGGTAACTCTCCAGGGCCCGCGCCCGCGATACATGCCGCAACCGGCTGAGCGCGGTCTCCTTGATCTGCCGCACACGCTCGCGCGTGATCCCCATCAGCGCGCCGATCTCCTCGAGCGTCATGGGCTCTGACCCGTCGAGGCCGAAGTACAACCGGAGGATCTTCGCCTCGCGCTCCTTGAGTGAGCACAGGGCATCCGCGATGGACTGCGTGAGCGCCTTCTCGAACGTGTGCTCGTCCGGCTGCCCGTGCATGTCGGGCAGGTAATCGATGAGCCGATTGTCCTCGCCCGGCGTCATCGGGGCATCGAGCGACACGTGCGCCTGCGAGATGCTCATCGTATGCGCGACCTCCTCCTCCGTCAGCTCCATCTGCAGGGCCAACTCCGCGTGCGTGGCATCGCGGCCCAACTCCTGCTGCATCGACGCTGCCGTCTTGCCCAGCCGGTGCATGGTCCCCGCTTGATTGAGCGGCACGCGCACGATGCGCGACTGCTCCGCCAGCGCCTGCAGGATCGACTGCCGGATCCACCACACCGCGTACGAGATGAACTTGATCCCGCGCGTCTCGTCGAACTTATGCGCCGCCCGGATCAGGCCGAGGTTGCCCTCGTTGATCAAGTCGGACAGCGACACCCCGTGGTTCTGGTACTTCTTCGCCACCGAGACCACGAATCGCAGATTGGAGCGCACCAGCGTGTCGAGCGCTTCCTGCTCCCCCGCACGGATACGCTGCGCCAGACGCACCTCGTCGTCCCGGGTGATCAACGGGAACTGACTGATGTCGCGCAGATACTGATCGAGGGATCCCTCGTCAGCGGAACTCTTGCGGATCGTGGTGCGTTCGCGCTTCACTCTGCTCCCTCGTGCTGCTGGTCCCGGGTGGCGGACGCCACGCCGTCACGGACGGTCGATCACTCCACGCGGGTCCCGATCCGATCCCATCGGACGCGGGTGACCCAATCGAATGTCTGTGCGGTGTCGGGTGCGAAACTGTAATACACGAACAGCGGCTGCCCACGGACCAGCGTATCGGGGAGGAAGCCCCAATACCGACTGTCCAGTGAGTTGTCGCGATTGTCGCCGAGCACGAAGTAGTGCTGCGCGGGGACCACCAACGGGCCCCAGTTACTGCGCGAGGGATGGTAGCCGCGCTGTGCCGCCCGCGCTTCGCGGACCAAGAAGTCCCGCTGCCACCGGAACTCCTCCGCCGCGGGATCGTAGCCGTACTGCAGGTGCTCCGCGTACGGCTCATGGATGGGATCGCCGTTCCGCAGCAACTCGCCGTTGCTCATCTCGAGCGTGTCGCCGCCCACCCCGACGATGCGCTTGACGAAGTTCTTGGTGTGGTCCGCCGGCCACGTGAACACCACCACGTCGCCGTTGGCTGGCTGCCGGAGCGCCGGGAGCCGCGTGTGCAACAACGGCACTTCGGCCCCGTACACGAGCTTATTGACCAGCAAGAAGTCGCCCACGAGGAGCGTGCGCTCCATCGAACCGCTGGGGATCTTGAATGCCTCCACCAGCATGGCGCGCACCATCACGAAGAGGAGCAGCGCCAGCGAGAACGACTTGAGCCAGTCGAACGTCAGCGACAACGCCGCAAGCCCCATCGCGCGGCGACGGGCGCGCGCACTCGTCTCCACGGCCGCCGGGTCGACGGTGGTCGCGGTGGCGGTGTCGTCAGCTAGCGGGGGGAGCTCGTCCTCGGTCATCGGCTGGTATCTAAGCGGGGACCGGGGGGGGTCGCAAGCGCGTTCGGTCGCCCCCCGCATCGGTCCGACGCGCGCGGCCTTCAATAGTTGTCGATCTGGGCCCGCTGGAGACGCCCCGAGAAGTCTACATACCCCACCTTGGTCTCGGTGTAGAACTCGTACACCTCCCAGCCCCCTTCACGGTGCCCGTTCCCCGTCGCCTTCACCCCACCAAAGGGGAGGTGAGCCTCCGCCCCGATGGTGGGGGCATTGATGTACGTGATCCCGTTGTCCAGCTCGTTCAGGGCACGGAACGCCAGCGAGACGTCGCGCGTGTACACCGACGACGAGAGCCCATAGGCCACGCCATTGTTGATGGCGAACGCTTCATCCACGTCGCGCACCTTGAGCACCGCGAGCACCGGCCCGAACACCTCTTCCTGTTCCAGCCGCGACCCCGCGCGCACATCGGTGAAGATCGTCGGCTCATGGAAATACCCATGGTCGAGACCCGCGCCCTCCGCGCGGCGCCCTCCCGTGGCCAACGTGGCGCCCTCGCGTTGCGCGATCTCCACATAGCGCTCCACCTTCGCGAGCGACTCCGCGTGGATCACGGGCCCCACATCGGTGCCCAGCCGCCGCCCGTCACCCAAGCGCAGCGCCTCTGCCGCGCGCACGAGCCGCTCCACGAACTCGTCGTGGATGGCTTCGTGCAGGATCAACCGGCTGGTGGCGGTGCAGCGCTGCCCCGTCGTGCCGAACGCGCCCCACAGCACGCCCTCGAGCGCCAGATCGAGCGCGGCATCCGCGAGCACGATCTGCGCATTCTTGCCGCCCATCTCCAACGACAAACGCTTGTGCATGCGCCCGCACGTCTCACCGATGCGCGACCCGGTCGCGGTGGATCCCGTGAACGAGATCACCGGCACCTCTGGATGGTCGACGATCGCCGCCCCCGGCGTCGCATCCCCGTGCACCAGCTGGATCACCTCGGGCGGGAGCCCCGCCGCGAGCAGGATCTCCACGAACACCGTCGCGGTGTGCGGCACATCCTCCGACGGCTTGAAGACGATCGCATTCCCCGCCACCAACGCCGGGAACATCTTCCACGTCGGGATCGCCAACGGGAAGTTGAACGGCGTGATCAGCCCGCACACCCCGATCGGACGACGGAACGACATCGCCCACTTGTTCGCCAGCTCACTCGGCACCGTGTGACCGAACAGGCGGCGCCCTTCCGTGGCCGCGTAGTACGCGGTATCGATGCCCTCTTGCACATCGCCCCGCGTCTCGGCGAGCGGCTTGCCCATCTCGCGCGTCATCAGATCGGCGAGCTCTTCCTTGCGCTGCGCCATCAGATCGCCCACGCGGCGGAGCACATCACCCCGCGCGGGCGCCGGCGTGCGGCTCCACGGCGCGAAGCCACGCTGGGCCGAGGCCACCGCGCGCGCGACATCGTCGGCGGTCGAGAGCGGGAAGGAGCCGATCACGTCGCGCGTGTCGGCGGGATTCACGTTGACGAAGGTCGCGCCCGTGCTGGCGTCGACCCACGCCCCCGCGATGAAATTGCGGAAGACTCGCATCAGGAACAGCCCCAGGTGACGCGCGCGGGATCAGTGGCATACCCGATCCGCGGCAGGAATTCGATGGCCGTGAGGACGATCCCCCAGCCAATGAGCATCAACGCCAACACATGCGACCGCGCGGCGCGGGCCCGCCACGTGCTCACCGCGGTCCACACCCCAGCCGCCGCCACCACGAGCACCGCGCCGAGATAGCCCGCGAGGCCCAGCCCACACCGATTCGCGTACGGCCAGAAGATGATCGCCACCCCGAGGATGACCGCCAGCACCAACCGCAGGATCACGCCCGTGGGCGTCGGCCCATCACCCGCCATTCCCGCGGGCGCGCGCACGCCCGCGCCCGGCGGGACACGCGGCGGGGCCGCCGTGGCGATGCCTCCTGGCGACGCGGGGCGCGCCAACGCGTCGTCCGACACCGACGCCAACTGCTTGTCGATGGCGGCGAGCTCCTTCTCCCAATCGCGAGTGCTCATGCGTGCTCCCTCGTGAGCGCATAGCGTTCGATCTTCTTGTACAGATTGGACCGCGGCATATCGAGCAGGCGCGCCGTCTCCGCCACGTTCCAGTCATTGGCGCGCAACTTCACCAGCAGGAAGGCGCGCTCGGCGGACTCCTTGAACTCCTCGAAGGTGTGGCAGTCGCCGAGCTCGCCGAGTCCACCGGTCGCCGTGGCGCGCGCGCCCACGAGCCGGTCGACATCCGCGACCGTGATCGCCGGCCCCGTGGCGAGGATCAACAACCGCTCGATCGTGTTGCGCAGTTCGCGGATGTTCCCTGGCCAGTCGAGCTTCGACAACAACGCCAATGCCTCCGGTGCGATGCTCCGCGGTTGCATGCCCTCGTGCCGCGCCAGCAATCGGATGAAGTGCTCCACCAACAGCGGGATGTCCTCCCGGCGCTCGCGGAGCGGCGGCACGTGGAGCGGCACCACATTGAGCCGGTAGTACAGGTCCTCACGGAACCGGCCCGCCGCGATCTCGTCCTCGAGCTTCTTGTTCGTGGCCGCCACCACGCGCACATCCACCGCCACGCGCTTACTGCCACCGATGCGCGTGAGCTCGCCGTCCTGCAACACCCGCAAGACCTTGGCTTGGGCCGCCGTCGCCATGTCGCCGATCTCGTCGAGGAACAACGTGCCACCATCGGCCTGCTCGAACTTGCCCGCGCGATCCGCGATCGCGCCCGTGAACGATCCCTTCACATGGCCGAACAGTTCGCTCTCGATCAACTCCGACGGGATCGCCGCACAGTTGACCTCGATGAATGGTCGCCGCGCCCGTGGCGACCGCTGGTGCAGCGCCCGCGCCACCAACTCCTTGCCCGTGCCATTCTCGCCCGTGATCAGCACCCGCGCGGGCGTTCCTGCCACCGCATCGAGTTGCGCGTGCAGCGCGCGGATCGCGTACGACTCGCCCACCATCTCGTACCGACTCTCGACGCGCGCCTTGAGCCGGGCATTCTCGGCGCGCAGTTCTTGCGTGCCCAGCGCGTTGCGCAGCGTGACGAGGATGCGATCGGTGTCGAGGGGCTTCTCGAGGATGTCATACGCACCCGACTGCGTGGCCTCGATCGCATCACGGATGGTCGCGTGCCCGCTGATCATCACCACCACCGCGGCCGGATCACGCTGCCGCAACGTGCGCAGGGCCGTGAGGCCGTCCATCCCCGCCATCTTCACGTCGAGGAACGTGACCGCGGGGTGCCACTCCGCGTACGCCGCGAGACCCTCGGCGGCGGACGCGACCGCGCGCGCTTCGACGCCCTCGTATTCCAACAGCTGAACGAGCGCGGCGCGCACGCCCGGTTCGTCATCGACCACCAGGACCCGTGTCACTCTACCACCGCCTTGTACAGCGTGATCGTGCCGGGCCGCACACGGACGTCACCGATATGCCCCGGTAGTGAGAACCCCAACGCGTCGTCCCGGGTCCCCGCCCGACGCAATCGCGTCGCGATCACCCGCGTGAGTCTCGGCACCGCGGGCCCAGGGATCGCCACCGCGTCGATGATCAGCTCGTCCACGATCCACTCACCCAGCCCCGGTCGGTCCACACGGAGCCGACCACCGATGGTGAGCATCGCCGAGCGGTCGGCGACGCCCCCGATCAGCGGCAGATACTCGGGCCCGAAATCCGACACCTTCACCTGCGTGCGCAAGAGGATCCGGTCATCGCGGACCACCGCCTCGGCGGTGCGCGTGCCGTCGCTGATGCCCTGCACCAATGAATCGAGCAGGAATGACGCCAGATCAGCGACCGCGAGGTTGGCGAAGACCGCGCCGTCGGGGCGCTCGAGCTGCGTCACGATGCGCCGCGCCCGCACAGCCCCCTCCGTCGTCAGCGGTTGCCAGTCGAGCTCCGCGATGACATCGCGCCCCGCTGGGGTGACCAACGGCACCCAGCGATGGCGCGTGACGTACAGCCCCCCCACCACGGCGAGGAGGAAGACGAAGCCGACGACCCGCTTGAGACAGCCCAACATGCCTACCCTACGGGCGAGTGATCGCGGAGGTGTCGGCGACCGTACTCGTCAGCCTACACCCCCAGCGCGGCATCACTTGAAGACCGACTTCACCACGAACCACACGTTCGCCGGACGCTCGGCCAAGCGGCGCATGTACCAGCGGTACCACGCATCGCCGTAGCTGATCAGCGTCGTGACCGCGTGGCCCTGCTTGCGGAGGCGCGCCTGATCGTTGTCGCCGATGCCGTACAGCATGTGCACCTCGTACTTCCCCTTGGCCACGCCCAACTGATCGGCCTTGGCGACGATGCGCCCCACCAACGCCATGTCGTGCGTGCCGAAGACCGGCGTGCAGGCGCCGGTCTTGGCGCCGGCGAGCATCGTGGCCGCCAGCTCGAAGTACGCGTTGTCGGTGTCGGCCTTGCGGGGGAACGCCACCTCGGCGGGCTCCATGTACGCGCCCTTCACCAACCGGATGATGGGCTGGAGCGGCATCAGCCGTTCGAGGTCAGCCGGTGTGCGGTACAGGTACGTCTGCAGGGCCAGGCCCGACTTCGGGAACTTGGTCTTCACGGCCTCGTAGAGCGCCAGCGTGCGATCGACATAGGTGTGGTCCTCCATGTCGAGCCACAGTGCTGAGCCGCTGGCCTCGGCCCGCTCCGCGAGCGCCAAACAGTGCTCCACGCACCGCGACTCCGACTGATCGAGCCCCAACTGCGTGGGTTTGATGGACACGTGCGCCGGGAGCTTCCGCGCCGCGATCTGGTCGAAGAACCACAGGTAGTGGTCGCGGACCGCGTCGGCCTCACTGAGCTGCGTGAGGGCTTCGCCGAGCTTGGTGTAGATGAGCCCGCGGCCGTCCTTGATGATCGCCGCCCCCGCGTCGAGGGCGTCCTCAGGGCGCTCCCCAGGCATGAACTTGCGAGTGGCGCGCTTCACGATCTTGCTCTTGAGAGCGAAGTCGTTGAGGGTCTGGTTCTGCGCGGCGGCGAGGATGAGCGAACGGCCGATGGACACGAGCGGGTGGGGTGAGGGGTACCCTAGGAAATCTAACGTGGGCGAAGCCCGAGCTACGCGAGCCGGCCCAGCGCCCGCGCCGCGGTGGCCAGCGCCCGATCCCGCGTCGCGAGGCGGATGCCAGAAAGCA
>JBEIVF010000058.1:0-9967 GCA_040374005.1 Gemmatimonadaceae bacterium
AGCACGAGAGGCACGAGAGGCACGAGAGGCACGAGAAGCACGAGAAGCACGAAGGGGGCGTCCGAGCGGCGCCCCCTTCTTTCTATTACCCGTGCTACTCGTGCTTCTCGTGCTACTTTTAACTGTCTGTTGACGTCCACTCTTTAGGGGCTCTCGTGCCCCTCTCAGCTCTTGACCTCTTCTCACGAGCCTCGCCCTGGGGAAACGGGTACGCGGCCGGTGCCGCCGCCCCCTGCGGTCCATCACGTGGACCGCGACCCGCGCGGGAAACGACTGGCGATGCTCACCATCGGCGCGCTGGGCGTCGTGTATGGCGACATCGGCACGTCGCCACTGTACGCCCTGCGCGCCTGCTTGAACCCGGCGCTCGGGATCGCCCCTACCGCGTCGAACGTGCTCGGGGTGCTGTCCCTGATCTTCTGGGCGCTGATCTCCGTCATCGCGGTCAAGTACATCAGCTTCATCCTGCGCGCGGATAATCGCGGCGAGGGCGGCATCCTCGCGCTGCTCGCGCTGGCGCTCCAAGAGGAGCCGCGGGGACAGAAGCGACGGGTCGTCATCATCATGCTCGGTCTCTTCGGCGCCGCGCTGCTGTACGGGGACGGGATGATCACGCCGGCCATCTCGGTGCTGTCGGCGGTCGAGGGGCTGGTCGTCGTGTCACCGACCTTCGAGGCCTTGGTCCTGCCGCTGGCGGTGGGGATCCTCTTCGCGCTCTTCGCCGTGCAGCGCTTCGGGACCGGAAAGGTCGGCATCATCTTGGGCCCCATCACGTTCATCTGGTTCGCGACCATCGCCACGCTCGGGGCCCGCGAGATCGTGGGCAACCTCAGCGTGTTGGCCGCCGTGAACCCGTACTACGGCCTCGCGTTCTTGTTCGAGAACCGGGCGATGGGCTTCACGATCCTCGGCTCCGTGGTGCTAGCCATCACGGGCGGCGAGGCCCTGTACGCCGACATGGGTCACTTCGGCAAGCGTCCCATCCGCCTCGCGTGGTTCGCGATGGTGCTGCCGGCGCTCTTGCTCAACTACTTCGGGCAGGGCGCGCTGATCCTGCGCGACCCCGCGGCGGTCTCCAACCCGTTCTTCTTGCTGGCCCCCGAGGCCTTCCTGTACCCGCTGGTCGCCATCGCCACTGCGGCCGCGATCATCGCGTCGCAGGCCATGATCTCGGGTGCCTTCAGCATCACGCAGCAGTGTGTGCAGCTGGGCTATGCGCCGCGCATGACGATCGTCCACACGTCGCGCTCCGAAGCGGGGCAGATCTACATCCCCGAGGTCAACGGCGCCTTGATGGTGGGCTGCTTGCTCATCGCCGTGTCGTTCGGCTCGGCGGCGGCGCTCGAAGCGGCGTACGGGATCGCGGTCATGGGCACGATGTCGGTGACGTGCCTCTTGTTCGCCATCGTCGCGAAGAAGCAGCTCGGCTGGTCCACGTGGCAGCAGGTCGCGTTCGTCGTGGTGTTCTTGTCGATCGATCTGACGTTCTTCACCGCCACCGCGACCAAGATCCCGCACGGTGGCTGGTTCCCGCTCGTGGTCGGCGCCATCCTGTTCACCATGATGACCTCGTGGAAGCGCGGCCGTCAGCTCCTCCGCGATCGCCTCAACGAGACGTCCCTGCCCGTACCGCTCTTCCTCGACGACATCGGCCGCAACCCGCGCATTCGTGTGTCGGGCACGGCGGTGTTCATGACGTCCGAGCCCGCGGGCATCCCGACCGTGCTCTTGCACCACCTGAAGCACAACAAGGTGCTGCACGACCAAGTGATCCTCTTGTCCATCCTCGCGGCCGATGTGCCCGAGGTCCTGAGCGAGGAGCGCTTGAGCATCGAGCCGCTCGATCACGGCTTCTTCCGCGTGATGGTGCGCTACGGCTTCATGGAGTCGGCCGATGTGAAGCAAATCCTCCAGTGGTGCCACGACCGCGGCCTCCGGACACGCCCGCTCGAGACCACGTACTACTTGGGCCGCGAGCAACTGATCCCCGTCCCGCACAAGCGCGGCGACAAGGGCCTCAAGATGGCCGTATGGCGCAAGAAGCTGTTCGCGGTGATGAATCGCAATGCGATCCCGGCGACGCAGTTCTTCAACATACCACCGAATAGGGTGGTGGAACTTGGGACACAGGTGGAGATATGACAGAGGCACGAGAAGCACGGGTGGCACGAACTGCAGTAGCACCAGGAGCAAGAGTGGCACGAGAAGCACGTGTGGTTCCCGTGCTTCTCGTGCTACCCGTGCTTCTCGTGCTACTGGGCCGCGCTAGCGCGGCCCAGCTGCCCACGCCCCACCCCGCCGCGCGCGACTCTCTCAGAGACGACCGCGCCTTTTCGTTCTACAGCCGCGGCCCGTATCGCGCGACAGTCCCAACTCCGGACTCGCTCTTAGGTTACGCCGTCGGCAGCTGGCACACGCAATACGCCTGG
Source organism: Gemmatimonadaceae bacterium (assembly GCA_040374005.1). Lineage (GTDB taxonomy): Bacteria > Gemmatimonadota > Gemmatimonadetes > Gemmatimonadales > Gemmatimonadaceae > DASRAP01. Next base: position 2,430 of record JBEIVF010000058.1, read on the forward strand.
CAAGAGAAGACCCTCCTCAGCATCGCCGCCGCCTCGGACCGCGTCGCGGTCGAAGAGATCGGCATGACGGCCGAGAAGCGGGTGATGCGCACGTACATCGTGTCGAGCCCGGAGAACATCGCGCGGCTCGATGCCATTCGCGCTGATCTCGAGTTGATCGCGGATCCGCGCGGGAGGTCCGCCGCGGAGATCGCGGCGGCCGTGGCGCGCACGCCAGCGGTGGTGATGTTCTCGGGTTCGGTGCACGGTGACGAAGTGCCGGGGTTCGAGGCGTCGATGCAGTTGCTCTACCACTTAGCGACGAGCACCGAGCCGGCCACGGTGACGGCCCTTGAGAAGACCATCGTCATCATCAACCCGAGCTCCAACCCTGACGGGCACGAGCGCTTCTCGGTGTGGTCCAACTCCATCGCGGTGGGGTCGCCGGAGCCGAACGGGATCGAGCAGCAGCGTGGCCAGCCGTGGACCATCGCGGGCCGCTTCAATCACTACCGGTTCGACATGAACCGCGATGTGTTCTCGTCCACACAGCGCGAAGTACAGGCGATCATCGGCACCATCCATCGCTGGAAGGCGATGGTGCACGCCGACCTCCACGGCTACACCGCGCAGTTCTACTTCGCGCCGCCGGCCTCGCCGGTCAATGCGAACGTCGGCGCGCAGGCCACGCGGTGGCTGGAACGGATCGGCCAAGGCAACGCCAATGCCTTCGACCGCTACGGCTGGCTCTACTATGTGCGCGATCAGTTCGACCTCTACTACCCGGGCTACTGGGACACGTGGCCAGCCCTGACGGGCGCGGCAGGCACCACCTACGAGACCGACGGCGGTCCCGCACTGCTCAAGCGTCGTGAGGACGGCACGTTGCTGTCGCTCCGCGATGGCATCGCCAAGCACTACACGGCCGCGTTGGCCACATGGGAAACGGTCGCCGCGAACGCCACCGAGCGCGTCCGCGACTACGCCGGGTTCCGCCGCGACGCGGTCGAGGCCGGACGGACCGGCGCGATGAAGCGTGTCGTGTTCACCGACGGCAACGATCCGGGCCGCGCCGCGGAGCTCGCCGCGATGCTGCTGCGTAACGGGATCGAGGTGCAGCGCACCACCGCGGCGTTCAGCAGCACCAAGGCGCATGGCTATCGGAACGGCACGGTCGCGACGCAGCGCTTCGACGCCGGCGCCTATGTGGTCGATCTCGCCCAGCCGCTGGGCCGCTTGGCCAAGTCGTTGCTCGAAGTCGACCCCGTCCTCGACTCCACCTTCGCCGCCACGCAGCGCGAGAAGTTCAAGCGCAACAGCGAGCGCGGCCCACGCGGCCAGCGCGAGGGCTACGAGTTCTACGACGTGACCGCGTGGTCGCTGCCCATCGCCTTCGGCCTCGACGCGTTCTGGACGGAGGACGCACCCGCGATCACCGCCACGCGCTTGTCGCTACCCGCGACCAAGCCCGCGTTCGGCGAAGCGCTCCCCGTCACGCTCACCGGCGGTGTGGTCCGCGGCGCCAACGCGACCTCGGCCTACCTGTTCAAGAACGACACCTGGGCCGCGTCGCGCCTCGCGGCGGCACTCCTCAATGAAGAATTCCGCGTCGGCGCCACCGCCGAGCCGCTCGATGTGGCCGGCGACACGTGGCCGCGCGGTACGTTCGTCGTGCGCGTCTCGCGCAACCTCGCCACGTTGCACGCGCGCATCGACGCACTGGCCAAGGACGCCGGCGTGTCGGTGGTCGGCGTGAACACCGCGTTCCCGACCGCCGGACAGTTCTCGACGGGCTCGGGCTCGGTGGCATCGCTGGAGCAGCCGCGCATCGCCGTCGTCATGGGCGATGGTGTCGATCAGACCTCGTACGGCGCGCTGTGGTGGACGCTCGATCAGCGCTATCGCATCCCGTTCACCCCCATCACCACGGACGCGTTGGCGGGGAACCTCTCGCGCTACAATGTCGTCATCGTCCCGCCCGCGTCGGCCGGCACGCTCAATGCCAAGCTCGGCAAGGGCGACGGACTCCGCGCGTGGGTGCAAGGTGGCGGCACGCTCATCATGATGGGTGGTGCCGCGGCGTGGGCCGCGCGAGAGAGCGTCGCGCTCACCTCGGCGCGCGCGGTGACGTCGGAGCCCAGCAAGGACGACAAGCCCGCGCCGCCGGCGGCGATGGCCACCGACAGCATGATGGGCGTCCGCAGCAGCGCCGCGAACACCGACGATCCGGTCGACCTGCCGGGCTCCCTATTCGACGCCGTCCTCGACCGCACGCACTGGCTCACCTTCGGCATGGATCAGCAGCGCATGACGTTGCTGATGGCCGGCGGCACGTTCCTCCGGCCGTCGAAGGACGCGTCGAACGTGGCGGTCTTCGCGCCCACCGGCACGCTCCACCGCGCGGGGTTCCTCTGGCCTGATAACACCGAGCGGCTCCTCCGCGGCACGGCGGCCGTCATCGAGGAGCCGCTCGGCGGCGGCAACGTCATCCTGTTCGCCAACAACCCCGTGTTCCGCGGATGGTGGCGCAGCATGGACAAGCTGCTGCTGAACGCCATCATCCTCGGGTCGGGTTTCTAGCTACTCCACGACCACTCGGCGGATGGTGTTGATGCGAGCGCGTTCCAGGGTCTCCTGGGCGCGCTTCATCGCGTGCGGCAGGTCCTGCCACGCGCGCGGCGTGCCGTCGGTGAAGACGTAGGCGCGGCGGTGTTCGTCGTCACGGGATCCCGCTCGGCCACGGCTTTTACCGTCACGGCGCGGGTCGACGTACCGCTGAGCACGCGCAGGGCGATGTCGTCACCGGGGCGCGACCCGCACGCTGGGCGGTGACGGCGGCGTGGGAGGAACGGGCCGTACGGTCTGTGCGGCCAACGGGGCCGCCAGGCGTGTGAGCAGCGCGAGGAACGAAGGGCGCGGCATAGAAGTATCCATGGTGTGCGGGGTGCCATCTGCTCTGTCACGCGGGGGTCCCGTGGGGTTGCTCGGGGCCAGCGTTCCCCCGGCGGCACGCGTAGTTTTCCCGAGAGACCGATCTGCGACTCGTCCCTGCGCGGCCTTCGGCGCGCCTTCTCTGTCCCCCGCTGATGCGCGCACAGAAAGCCTTCCGGCGCCTCCACTACTGGGGTGCCGCCCTCGCGGCACTCCCCGTCGTCGTCATTCTGGCCACGGGGATCCTGCTGCAGGTCAAGAAGAACATCACCTGGGTCCAGCCGCTTGAGATCCGTGGCGGTGAAGGCGCGCCGCAGGTGTCGTTCGATCAGTTGTTGGCGACGGCCAAGGCCGTGCCGATGGCGCAGGTGTCCTCTTGGGACGACATTCCGCGCGTTGAGATGCGTCCGCTGAAGGGGCTCATCAAACTGATCTCGACCAACAACACCGAGATCCAGGTCGACCTGACCACCGGTCAACTGCTCGGCGCGGCCACGCGCCGCAGTGACATCATCGAGTCCCTGCATGACGGCTCGTGGTTCCACGATCGCGCCAAGTTGTGGGTCTTCTTACCGGCCGGCGTAATCCTGTTCGGCTTGTGGATCTCCGGCATTTACCTGTTCATCCTTCCGTTCTGGGCGCGCCGCAAGCAGCGCGCTCGTTTGGCCGGCGCCGATGGATCGCGCCACTAGGCTCCTTCACCCCGTGTCGATGCCGTCTCCTCGCCTGCTCTTCCTGCTCGCTGCGGTGCCCCTCGCGCTCGACGAGCACGGGAGCCGCAGCAGGCGTATGGTTCGTGCGAAGGTTGAAGTGCTGGCGCGAGTCGGTTAGCGGTCGCGCGGCCACGGCGCCACCTGTTCGAAGGACGGCACTGGTCCGACGACGGTATCTTATGGATGTGCGCGCCGCGGCAGCATCCGTTAGCCGTGATCCCGTGGTCCCGTCACGCGCAAATGCCTCCTCCACGTCGATCGGCCACCGTGATCACGTTCTCTCCGCAACCAGACGCCGGCGACTGTCCAACGCGCTTCCCTACGCCGTTCGACCGTGCGGCGATGCACCCGCTGGCGTACCGCGCGGCCATGGACCTCATGGCGACACTGCAGTCGCAGGACACGGCCCACTGGCGACTGCATGATGCGGGCAATGGCAAGATGTTCGGTGTGCTCGTCGTGGCGGCAGGTGACGGCTCCATCGGGTACCTGCGCGGGTTCTCCGGCATGCTCAGCGGGACATGGGACATCGAGGGCTGGGTCCCCCCGGCCTTCGATCAGCACGCCTACCATGCGGCGCGAACCGCGGCTGAAGCGGCAATGCTGGAGTTCAGCGCGCAGCGCGCCACCGTGCTCCAGAGCATGTCCACTACTGCGAGCACGGCGCACGAACGTCGCGTTGCCGACGCCGTCCGTGCGCTAGACCAAGCGCGTGCCGCGCGATCACGCGCGTTGACGACGCCGATCCACGACGCCTATCACTTTGCGAATGCGCATGGTGAGGTGCGGTCGCTGCGATCCTTGTTCGCCCCCGGCGAACCACCGACCGGCGCCGGTGACTGCACAGCGCCCAAGCTGCTCGCCCAGGCCTATCGACTCGGCGTACGACCGATCGCGTTGGCCGAGTGCTGGTGGGGCGCGGCCCCAGCCTCGGGCGATCGCGTGGCGGGGGTGTTCTACGCCGCGTGTCGCGGGAAGTGCTTGCCGATCCTCACGCACATGCTGGGTGGATTGTCGGTCGATCCGCCACCGCTGTTCGGCACTGAAGCGATCGATCCCGCTGAACCACGCGCGGTGTTCGAAGACGAACATCTGCTCGTCGTGAACAAGCCCAGCGGACTGCTCACCGTTGCGGGGCGGAGCGCAGCACTAGATGATTGCGTGGTGTCGCGCCTTCGCGCGCGCTATCCAGCGGCGACCGGTCCACTCGTCGTGCATCGGCTCGATCTGGATACATCCGGACTCCTGCTGATCGCCAAGCACGCCGATACCGCCAGCGCGCTCCAGCGCATGTTCTCCTTGCGTGAGATCGAGAAGCACTACGTGGCCTGGGTGGACGGAGATCTTGCCGCCGACCACGGACACATCATGTTGCCCTTGCGGGTCGACGTGGACGACCGACCGCGGCACATCCATGATCCGGTGTTCGGCAAGCCAGCGCACACCGAGTATCAGGTGTTAGCGAGGCAGAACGGGCGCACCCGCGTCCGATTCACCCCGCACACGGGCCGTTCGCACCAGCTCCGCGTGCACGCGGCGCACCCCCAGGGGCTCGACGCGCCGATCGTTGGCGATCGCCTGTACGGGCGCCGGGCGCCGAGTGAGGGCGAACGGATGCTGTTGCACGCGGAGCGATTGGCGTTCGTGCATCCGGTCAGCGGTGCGCGGCTGGTCATCGAGCAGGCGGCGGCGTTCTGAGAGTGCGAGGACGACGAGGATGCCGAGGGATCCTCCAGCGCGCCGCCCTCGACTCCGCTGCCACGTCCCCTACTCCAACCCCACCGCCTTGAGCACCGCCGCTGGCGGCGGATCCCACTTCGGCAACGCCATGTTCCCCACATACCCGATGTCCTTCATGCCCGCATCGGTCGTGTAGAACGCCGTCGCCACCAAGTTGCGCACCAGCGAGAAGAACATCGCGCCCTGCTTGAACTCGTCCTTCGCCGTGCGCACGAAACAGATGTCGTCACAGATCGCCGTCTGCTGCGCCAGCGTCAACGCCGAGAACCGTTTGGCGAAGCGCTTCTGACTCTCGAGGTTGAGCCAGCTCACGCCACCGCGCACGCGGATGAGATCACGCTCGTAGGTCTCGCCCGGCGCGCTCACATGCTCGTTGATGTACAGGTGCGCACCCACGGCGGTGGCGCTCGGTGACTTGGCATCAGCCGGGATGATCACATCGGCCAATGCGGCCAACGTCGTCATCTCGGACGTGGTGAGCTTGCGCGGCCAATCCTTCTTCGGGCGAATGAGATCGGGGTCCCACGCGTCCCCGCGCGGACCACCGGCAGGACGGGCCTGCTGTGGCGCAGCTGCCGGCGCGGCCGTCGCTGGACGCACTTGCTGCGCCTCGCCCGCACCCATCGGGATGCTGGCTAGGATCGGGAGACCCGCTGACGCGGCCAGCACCTTCAAGGCATCACGGCGCTGCAACGTGCGCGGCGCGTCGGGCATGGGCTCGGTCGCCGCGTCCAACGCGGCGTCGGTCTCGGGGACGTCGTGTTCGTCGTGCATCAGCCGATCTCCCGCGTGCGCAGCTGCTCGAGGATGTAGTCCGTGGCTCGCCACGCCAGCGCCAAGATGCTGAGCGTGGGATTCTTATCGGCGTTCGAGACGAACGAGGCCCCGTCCGTCACGAACAAGTTCTTGGTGTCCCACGACTGCCCGTACTGGTTGAGCACCGAGGTGCGCGGATCGTCACCCATCCGGCACGTGCCTACTTCGTGGATGATCTGCCCCCCACGCGCGATCGCGCGCGCACCATCAGTCTGCACCGTGCCCGTCACCTTGCCGCCCATCGCCGTGATGATCTCGGCGAAGGTCTTCTGCATGTGCACGGCCTGCTTGAGCTCGTGGTCCGACCACTTCCAGTGGAACCGCAACACCGGGATGCCCCACTGATCCACGACCTCGGGATCGATCTCGCAGTACGAGTCCTCGTTGGGGATCATCTCGCCACGGCCATCGAAGCGCACGAACGTACCGTAGTGGCGACGCGCGGCTTCCTTGTACTTGAGGCCGTACGCGCCCTCGGTGAGGTTCTCGAGGAAATTGAACGTGCCGCCGCCAGGCATGCCGCGCCCACCGCCGAACTCGACGTGGTACCCGCGCGCAAAATCGAGCTTGCCGCCGATCTGCTCCTTGTACAACCACCACGGGATGTACGAGTGCATGGCCGACGCGCCGTCGTTGTTGTGCGGCGGCAGGTTCTCCAGCGCTGGGATCTGGCCGCTGAGGCCAGCGCCCACGGTATCCATCAAGTACTTGCCGACCAGACCGCTGGAGTTGGACACGCCCTGCGGATACGCCGGCGACTTGCTGTTCAGCAGGATGCGCGCCGTCTCGGCCGCGCTCGCCGCGAGCACCACAACGCGCGCGGTCACCTTGCGGTCGAGCCGCGTCTTCTTGTCGATGTAGCTGACGCCCGTCGCCTTGCCGTCGGGGCCCATCGTCACTTCACGCACCATCGCGTCCGGCACGATGTCGACGTTGCCCGTCGCGAGGGCCGGCGGCAACAACACCGTCGTGGTCTGGAAGTTGGCCTTGATCGAGCAGCCCCAGCCGCAGGGCGTGGCGTAGAAGCACGCCTGCCGCTGCAGCATCGACTGGCGGAGCACGCGCTGCGCCAACGCATTGCCTGGGTGCAACAACTTCGGCAGACGATCGGCATCTTGGCGCTGCGTCATGATCGCCAAGTGGGCCGGGATCACTGGAATGCCCAGCGGCGCAGCGTGCTTCTTGACCAGCATCTCGACCACGCGCGGCGCGGGCGCCGGCTGCAGCACTCCCGGCGACGAACGCGGCGTGTTCTCCAAGTCATCGTCGCCGCCGTACACACCGATCAACAGCTCGGTCTTGTCGTAGTACGGCGCGAGATCCGCGTACGTCATCGGCCAGTCGGCGCCCAAGCCATCG
>JBEIVF010000256.1:0-2594 GCA_040374005.1 Gemmatimonadaceae bacterium
CAGCTCTTCTTGGGCCTGTGGTGGGATTCGTTCACGGGCACGAGGACCCTCGAGGAGCGCAAGCTGATCCAGTACATGGATATGCTCTTGGAGTTCTCGGTGCGCAAGACGCTGACGTTGCTCGAGCGACAGCAGGCGGCGGGGCGCTTGCGTCGGGCGATCATGTCCATGCCACCCGGGGCAAGCTGCCTCCTGGCGAACATCTTTGCCTTGATGATCGGCTTGTCAGTGGCGTGGCAGAAGCGGCGCACCACTCGGGCGGAGCGGCAAGATTACCGCTTCTTCTACGACATCTTGTCCCTCAACCTCGGGCGCGGGTATTTCACGACGGACCGCTTCAAGGAGGGGCCGTCGGTCTACTCGGACGCGTCGAGATCCAAGAGATACGCGGGCGGTGGCTGGTGCTCAAGTGCGGGCCCGTACGACTGGTGGCGCTATGGCACGGCGGCCGCGAAGAAGCCCATCGACTTCTTGGAGGGCGACACGGTGGTCCACTGCATCGAGTCGCAGGGCCCGTCGTGGCGGCAGCAGTGGATTCCCTTCGGCATTGACAACCAGTCCTTCGAGAAGTCAGCGCAGAAGTCTTGGTCGCGCGCCGAGCGCTTGAACTTGCTCCTCAAGAGACTCTTCGTCCTGCAGATCAAGTTCGACTGCTTGATCCGGTTCTTTTGGCTCCAGTCCAAGGACAACTCGATGGCGGACCCGCTCTCCCGCGAGGATGGGCTTGAGGCCTTCTTGGCCGAAGTACAGCGGCAGGCGTTCGTCGTGCCCCCGGCTGTCATTCAGGGCATGCCCGATGCCGGTCGTGTGCGCAACCTCGACATGTCGGCGCCGTTCAACGCGGCGGATATGGAGGTGCTCCAGGGGCAGTCTCGTCAGCGCGTCGACATGGCGGCACTGTCGCGGATGCTCCCGGCGGTCGTCTTCATCCAGTCCATGCTCCGCGGGTGGCTCGTGCGGCGTGACCTGGGTCGCTTTGCGCCCCCCCGCGGCACTGCATTTGGCATTTTGGCGCGGGCCTATTTGCCGGAGAAGACTCCGGAAAAGGCCCCGGGTGATTCTGTTCGCGAATTGGGAAGATGGGCGGCGCCGGCGATTTCTATGCCGAGCGTCTACTCTCGCCCGAAAAAGGCAACGCGCCGAGGCACGCGCAGCAGCTCGCGGGTCAGTGTCGCCCTCGTCGCTGCACTCGTCAGTGGGGCGGCGGCCATGCCCGCCCGCGACGGATATTCTGCCCAGCAGGCTTCGGTGCCGTACACGCGTGCGATGCTGTACGATGGCTTGCCGGCTCATAACGTCGCACTGCTGGACGAGCTCATGGGCAATGTGCTGGCGACGGCGTCGATGACCAAAGTTGACATTGCCTTCGAGAAGTATTGGAAGCCGATTGCGGAGGCGTATAGCTGGCCCGAGATCATCGAGACGGATGACCCCGAGCGTGGCGGCAAGCTGGTTACCTTCGTGCTCAAGTTGCTCGAGGACAAGCGGCTGGTGGCCGACTCCATCCAGTCGTACGTTTGGGGCCTCAGATGGAAGATGAAGCTGGAGCACCAAGCGGACCCCGTGTACGGCCTGATGAACTGGCACCACTTCATGACGAGTGTCCGTGTTCGTGCTCATGTCCCGCACGAGCCGCGACGTGCTCTCCCGCTCCGGCTCATCATCGCGATGCTCGCCACGGTCGACGTGGACGTCTTCTGGGAGGTCCAGTTTGCCGTCTTCATGCTCATCCTCCTCGGCACCTTTTCGCGCTCGGAGTGCCCTTGTCCGAAGACGTTCACGGGCAAGGAGAAGTGGGACCCGACCAAACACTGGATGGTGCAAGACATCCTGATCAAGTTGGTCGCCGGGACTTACGTCCTCGCGGTGCGCTTCAAGAAGATCAAGCAAGATCGGCGCATTGAGAGGGCGGCGGCGCGTGGTGACCATCGCCTGGAAATCAAGCGCGGCGAAGCGGCCAAGGGCGGCTCGGATTGGTCTTACATCGGTGACGCGCCTGGCAACGCGCTCAGCCCCTTCATGTGGTACCAACGGCTGATGCGCTTTTACTCGGGCCCCCGACCGGCGGAGACCCCTTTCTTCATGGCTAAGGACCGGGTTCGGCCTTACACGTACTCGGCGGGCCTCAAGGATTTACAGGTGATGCTCGAGCGCGTGTCGCCGGACGATACTGACTTTGCCTTACATGGGATTCGAGTCGAGGGCTGGAACCGGGCGGCGGCGGACAATGCCGCGCTGGCCGAGGCCCATGGCGGATGGAAGCCGGGGAATGCCTCGCGCTACTCCCGCTTCCAACTCGCTGATGTTTTCACGATCTTCCCCAAGATGGTCTCGTCGGGACCAACGGACGTCCCCATGGTGGCGTGCTGGCCGGCGGAGGACACGCCGAGCGATGATGGGCTGGCGGAAGAGGGGGAGGACGTGGAGGACGAGGGCGAGGACGACGAGGACGACGAGGGGGACGGTGACGACGGGGCTGGGGCTATGCCTCCACCTGGGGTCCCGCCCACGGGGCCGTGCGGGGCGACGGTGACGGTGTAAACTGACGACCTTGCGATTACCGGCAACCCCGCCGCGGTGGCGACGCAGCTGTC
>JBEIVF010000254.1:0-2616 GCA_040374005.1 Gemmatimonadaceae bacterium
GGCACGAGAAGCACGAGAGGGGTCCAAGGGTGGGCCCCTCTCGTCGTACAGACCCGTGCTACTCGTGCCACTCGTGCTACTCGTGCCACTCGTGCTACTATTCACGATGCGCCTCCTCGCCCTTGCCCTCGCCCTCGCGCCCGCGGTCCTCGGTGCGCAAGCCGTCCGCCGGGTGGCGAACGGGACACTCGATCTCGGCTACGTCTCCGCGACCGGGAATTCGCGGGTGACGACGCTCTCGCTCGGCCAGAAGCTCAGTTGGAAGCCGTCCGCGCGGTGGTCGCTCCGGCAGCAATTGCGCATCGTGTACGGTGAGGCGAATGACCGGGTGAACACGAGCCTCCTCGTGGCCAACGCGGCCGCCGATTGGACCATCGCCAATGGCCTCGCGGCCACGACGGCCTTCACCTTCGATCGCAATCGATCGTCGGGCATCAAGCGCCGCACCGAGGAGTACCTCGGCCTCGTGTGGCGTGCGACCACGCTGGCCAACGACTCGCTCCGCTTCGACGCTGGCTCGCAGTGGACGCAGCAGACCAATCTGCGCGGGCAGGAACGCGACTTCATCGCCGTGAAGGCCGGGCTCTGGTACAAGCGCCCCTTCGGCGGCGGCGCGTATTTCCAGCAGGGGGTCGAAGCGCTCCCCAACACGGAGATCCGGCAGGACTGGCGCGTGAACACCGAGACCGCCGTCGCGGCCCCGCTCCATAAGCGGTTGGGCCTGCGTCTTGCGTACACCGTGCGCTACGACAACTCGCCGGAGGAGACGTTCCAGAAGAGCGACCAGATCTTCACGGCGGGCGTACAGATTTCTTACTGAGAGGCACGAGAAGCACGAGAGGCACGAGAAGCACGGGTGAGCTCTCTCGTGCTACTGGTGCCCTCTCGTGCTTCTCAAAGCGGCGAAGCCGCCGAGCACGTCCACGACGCTCAGCCCCACGCGCTGCAAAAAGCTCGCCGCCATCGGGCTCCGGGTGCCCCCCTGACAATGCACGAGGATCGGACGATCCGTCGGGAGTTCCTGCCAGCGGCGGTGGAGTTCGGGGAGGGGGAGGAGCGTCGCCTCGGGGAGATGCCCCGCGTCCCACTCGCTCTGGCCGCGCACATCGAGGATGAACGCGCCCGCGGCCGCCTGATCGAGAGCGTCGCGGGCGCTCATCTGTAACAACCGCGCACCACCGCGGTGCGGGAGCTGCGTCGGCGTGATCATCCCGCGCACATCATCGAGACCGATCAGCGCCAGGTCGTAGCGTGCGGCCGTGGCGGTGGCCTCATCGGCCGCGACGATCACGATCGGCGTCGCGTACGGCACCAAGGAACCCGCGAAGTTCGCCAGCGACTTCGCCAGCGGCACATGGATCGCGCCGCGATGGTGCCCGGCGGCGAACGCCGGACTCGGGCGCACATCGAGCACGATCGCGCCCGCGGTCATCAAGGCCTCCGCGGCCGGATCGTCGAGGTGCACCACCGGCGGGCGATCACCAAGGAACGCGGGCCCTTCCTTGTTCAACCGCTTCATCATCGCGAAGTACGCTGGCGGCTCCGGCTGGCCCTCCAACACGCCGCGCACGAACGTCGCTTCGTCCGGCGACGAGACCCCCCAGTTCACCATCTTCTCGTAGCCCACCGTGGTGGACGGCACCGCACCCAAGGCCTTGCCGCACGCCGAGCCCGCGCCGTGGCCGGGCCACACTTGGATGTGATCGGGGAGCGCACGAAAACGCTCGAGGGACGTCCAAAGTACGCGCGCGCCGGCCTCCATCGTGCCGATCATGTTCGCGGCCTTCTCGAGGAGATCGGGGCGCCCCACGTCTCCGACGAACACGAAGTCGCCGGTGAAGAGCATCACGGGCTGCGACGACGCGGGCGTGTCAGTCAAGAGGAACGCCAGATGCTCCGGCGTGTGCCCCGGCGTGTGCAGCACCTCGATGCGCAGGTTGCCGACCATGAACGTCGTCCCGTCGTGCACCACGCGCGCGCGACGCTCAGCCGCGAACGCGTAGGTCCAATCCGGTCCACCCTCTCCGCTCAGCAGGAGCTCGGCCCCGGTGCGCTGCGCCAGCTCGCGCGCGCCACTGAGGAAGTCCGCGTGGATGTGCGTCTCGGTGACATGCGTGATCCGGAGCTTCTCTGCGGCGGCGGCGGCGATGTACTGCGCCACATCACGGTTCGGGTCGATCACCAGCGCTTCACCGGTCGCTTGGCAGCCCACCAAGTAGCTCGCCTGCGCGAGGCGCGGATCGAAGAAATGTCGGAAGAACATCGGCGTCAGCGAAGGTTCATGTAGAGCACGAAGATCCCCACCACCAACAGCAGGATCGCGAACACACGCTTCAGAGTATCGGCCGGGACGCGCGGCGCCACCCGGGTCCCCACCACCAAGCCCAACACCGTCGCGGCGATGAACGGCAACGCGATGTCCCACGGGATCGCCACGGACGGTCCGTAGCCCACCAAGGCGGCCGCCGCATTCAGCGCGATCAGCATCAGCGACACCGCCGTCGCGCGGGGCAGGGCATACTGCAACAGCGTGACCAGCGCCGGCACGAAGAGGAAGCCTCCGCCGATCCCGATGACCCCGGTGAGCATCCCCACCCCCACCCCGGCCGCCGCGAC
>JBEIVF010000186.1:0-4148 GCA_040374005.1 Gemmatimonadaceae bacterium
AGTCGTAGGTCTTGCCCGCCACCGTCACGTTGTGCTCCTGCATGGCCTGCAGCAGCGCGGCCTGCGTCTTTGGCGGCGCACGGTTGATCTCGTCGGCCAGCACCACCTGCGCGAACACCGGGCCCTTGGCGAACGTGAACGCGCGCTTGCCCGTCCCGTGATCCTCTTCGAGCAACTCGGTACCGGTGATGTCGCTCGGCATCAGGTCGGGCGTGAACTGGATGCGCGAGAAGCTCAGATCCAGTGACTTGGCCACCGTCTGGATCAGCAGCGTCTTGGCGAGGCCCGGCACACCCACGAGCACACAGTGGCCACCGGCAAGAATGGCGGCCACGAGGTTATCCACGATGTCGCTCTGGCCGACGATGCGGCGCGCGATCTGCGCCTTCAGGTCAGCGTGCGCTTGATGCAGGCGGTCGAGCAGGATCAGGTCCTGTTCGTCCGTGCGCGGGACGGATGGTGCGGCCACTGGGCTCCGGGACGGGGGACGCGAAAGGTACGCCGGAGCGGAAGATAACGTTGCTGACTCGTCCCGCGGTTACGGCAGGACGATGGGCCGACGCAGCTCGTGCGGGTGCGAGTCGGAGTTGAGCGTCGCCACTACGGTGTAGCGGCCCGCCGGCGCGTCCTTCCACGTGGCGTCGAAGTGCACCACAGCGCCGGTCTGTACCTGCTTGGTCTGCAACGACTGCGTATACAGGCGCCCTGCGCTCCAGCGCCACACCTCGCGCTCACGATCATCCAACACCACCACGTCGTGCGTCATGCCGCTCCGGAACCGCACTTCGGCCAGCTTGGGGCCGTCGTACGCGAGCGCCAGGCGGAAGGTGACGTCGTCGCCGCGTCGGCTCGTCGTCAGCGCCGTGGCGAAGTCGCCGTGGATCTCGTGGGGGACGGCCGCATCGCGGTCGGCCGCGGTGGCGCGGTTGCGAGGGGCGTACGCGAGGGCGATCGCGGCGCACACGAGGGCACTGACGACGAGGCGGCGGTTCATCGGCCGGGGGCGGGGGCGGAGTGCGGCAGAGGGCGGTCGTCAGCGCGTCGTCACGCCGAACAGACCATTGACGCGAACCATACTGCTCCCCAGACGACGCGTCAACCGATTTGGTCACCAGCTAAGTCACTGTCCCGCCACAACTTGGGTCAGTTTTCCACGTTCCGTGGATTTCTCGGTTCCAGGGGGGTGACGGTCCTGCCAACCACGTGACGATTTGCTTGCGAAAAATTTCACAAGCGGGTATTCTTTCAGGCTGGCAAATGACAGGACAACCTGGTCCAAAACTGCCGCCGAAGGACCCCCTCCGGCGCGATAACCCTGACCTCCGGGCCGGGGCGCAGTTCATGGGCCTTGGGCTGCAGTTTGCCGGCGCCATCGTTCTCTTTCTGTTCGTGGGTCAGTGGATCGACCGCAAACTCGGGACCGATCCGTGGGGACTCTACATCGGAGTCTTCACTGGGTTCGGTGCCGGCTTCCTCTCTATGTACCGGGCCTTGACCGCAGCCGAGCAGCGCGACCGCGAGAAGCGTGAACAGGAGAAGCGCGAGCTGTGAAGCGCGTCCTCGGTTTCGCCGCTGCGTCCGGCGCATTGATCGCGATCATCGCGACGTTGTCGATCCTCGCCTTCCCGGGCCAGGAGACCCAGCGCGCGATCATCACCAGTGCCGGCGTCGCGTTCGTCACGCAGGCCATCAGCTTCGGCATCGTCCTCCTGCTCGCCCCGGCCAATGTGTTCGCTGGCTGGGGAGCCGGATTGCTCGTTCGCGTCATCACGTTCGCGATCCACGGTTTCCTCGGGGTGCGTATCCTCGGCCTCCCAGCCGATGTGTCGCTCATCTCGCTCGCTGCTTTCTTCTTCGCCACCACGTTGATCGAGCCGCTGTTCATTCCGCAGCCGCCCGCTCCCGCTCGCGCTAACTGATGAATCGACTCGTAGTCGCGCTCTGCGCGCTCGTCTTGCTCGCCGCTCCGTCGCTCCGCGCTCAGGACCAGGGCGCCATGGATCACTCGGCCCCGGCTGCCGCGGAGACGAAGAAGCCGTACGACATCATCACGCCGCACATCACGGATGGCAGCCACCTCGAGTTGCCGTGGTTCTTGCCGCCGTTCTACAAGGAGATCACCCTCCCGCATTGGGAACCGGTGCACATCGGCCCAGTGACGCTCGATCTCTCGCCGACCAAGCACGTGATCTTCATGCTCGGCGCGGCGTTGTTCGGCTCGCTGTTCTTGATCCTCGGCGCGCGTTCGCACGCGAAGGCGACGGCGAATGGCGGCAGCCCCAAGGGGTTCGGTGCCGCGGTCGAGTCGGTCGTGCTTTACCTGCGAAATGAAGTGGTTCTACCGAACGTTGGGCACCACGGTGAAGGCTTCGTGCCGTTCTGCCTCGCGCTGTTCTTCTTCATCCTGTTCTGTAACGTCCTCGGACTGCTCCCGTGGGGCTCGACGGCCACGGGCAACATCTCGGTGACCGCGACGCTGGCGCTGCTCTCGTTCATCACGATCGAGATCGCTGGCGTGCGCGCGCAGGGCTGGGCGTACCTCAAGACGATCTTCTACTGGCCGTCGGACATGCCGATCGCGCTGAAGTTGCCGCTGACGGTCATCCTGACGCCGGTCGAGTTGCTCGGCAAGTTCACCAAGCCGTTCGCGTTGGCCATCCGTTTGTTCGCCAATATGACCGCGGGGCACATCGTGCTCCTCGCGCTCATCGGTCTGATCTTCACGTTCCAGAGCTGGATCCTGGCGCCGTTGCCGGTGGCGATGGCGGTGGCGATCATGATGCTGGAGTTGATGGTGGCGTTCTTACAGGCCTTCATCTTTACGCTGCTCGTCTCTGTGTTTATCGGGCAAATTCGCGAGCACCACTAAACTGGTAGCACGAGAAGCACGGGTAGCACGAGAAGCACGAAACTGCAGGGTGGATGTACTTGGAGGTGGGTCGCTCTCTCCTCCAAGCGTAGCCGAGGTCCTTCCTCGGCGAATCCCGCTGGGCCCCGGGGTCTGAGGGCGGGAAGCGTGGCGGCTTTGGCTGCTGGGCGAGCGTAGGGTTTCACTCACTTCTGTTTTCGGAGAGTTCCAATGTTCAGCTCGATCCTTCCGTTGGTGCAGGACGCAGTGGCGTACAACCGCGAGTACGCGGCCGCGTGGGGCATGATGGGCGCTGGTATCGGCGCCGGTCTCGCCATCATCGGTGTCGGCCTCGGCATCGGCCGTATCGGTGGTCAGGCCGTTGAAGGCATGGCGCGTCAGCCGGAAGTCGCTGGCCGCATCCAGACGGCGTCGTTGATCCTCGTCGCCTTCGTCGAGGGCGCCGGTCTGTTCGCCGTCGTCGTCGCGTTCCAGATCCAGGGCAAGTTCACGTTCTAGTTCGTCTGCGGTCCGGTGCCCCGGGGGACCGGACCGCTGTACGCCCCTCCTTTTCTTCCGATGCGCAATCTCATCCGCTCTGCGGTGCTGCTCGCCGCTGTTGCTACGCCTGCTTTCGCCGCCGAGGCTGAAGGCTCCGTGAACCTCCTCGCCCCTGAGTGGGGGCTGATGTTCTGGACGCTCATCATCTTTGGTTCGTTCGCGTTCGTCATCGCGAAGTTCGCCATTGGCCCGCTCACGCAGGCCGTCGCGGCCCGCGAGTTGGTGCTGCGCGAGGCGCTCGACGCCGCGCAGCGTGACCGCGCTGAGGCGCAGCAGCTGCTCGCCGAGCAGAAGGCGCAGCTCGACGCCGCGCGCGCCGACGCGCAGAAGTTCATCGCCGACGGCCGGGCGGCCGCCGAGACGATGCGCGCGGACATGCTCGCCGAGACCAAGCTGCAGCAGGACGAGCTGATGGGCCGCGCGCGCCGCGAGATCGAGACCGAGAAGACCAAGGCGATCGCCGAGTTGCGTCGTGAAGCGGTGGACCTCGCGCTCAAGGGCGCCAGCAAGCTGATCGAGAAGAACCTCGACGATGCCACCAATCGCAAGTTGGTCGAGGACTTCCTCAACTCAGTCGCGGCCAAGAACTGATGCGCGACGCGACCATCGCCACCAACTACGCTGAGGCGCTGCTGACGCTCGCCGTCAAGGCGAATGCGGTGGATGCCTATGCCTCGCACATCACCGCGCTCGGTGATGCGGTGCGGCAGAACGTCGTCCTGCGGCGGTTCCTTGAAGC
>JBEIVF010000115.1:0-6510 GCA_040374005.1 Gemmatimonadaceae bacterium
GGGTGTTGTTGGGGCGACCGATGTAGCCCACCGGCACCCGATACTCCGTGGCGCTCGTGGTGGAGCGCACGACGAACTCGCCGTCGCCCACTTGGGGGCTCAGGGTGTAGGCGGCCCAACGGCCGTCACCAGAGAGGGTCGCGCCTTGGATCGAGCGCCACCGATCCCAGTCGGCTTGGGTGAGCGCCTTCTTCTGCGCTCCCGCGGTGAGGGGTCCGAGCAAGAGCAGGCCGGCCACGCCCAGTGAGCGAGCGAATGTCATCAGCAGATCACCTGTGAGGGGAAACGGGTCGCTCCCAAGATACGAGCCGGCGTCGCGGGCTCGCGAGTGGGGGGCGCCTCGGCTGACTTACGCGAGCGCGGCGGTGCCCGTTGTCAGGACAGGGACGGGAGCCGCCCCCAGGGGGAGCGTAAAGTGCACGGCCGTGCCTTCGTTCAGCGTGCTCTCGACCCAGATGCGTCCCCCGTGCGCTTGGATGAGTCCACGCGCGATGGCGAGTCCGAGGCCGGCCCCCGTGTCCTGCACCGTGAATCGCACCGCATCGCCATCACTCGTGACGTGCACATCGACCCGCCCACCCGCGGGGGTGAACTTGACGGCGTTGCCGATGAGGTTCGACAGCACTTGCAGGATGCGGTCGGGGTCGGCCTGGACCGTCTCGACCGGCGACGACACGGTGGCCTCGAGGCGCAACCGCCGCGCGGCCGCGAGCGGAGCGAGCGTGTCGACGGCGACCTCGACCAGATCCACCGCGCGGATCATCTGCGGCGTGAGACGCATGCGTCCCAACTCGAGGCGCGTCACGTCAAGCAGGTCCTGGATGAGCGTGTCCATTTGGCTCGCCGCCTGTAGCATCACGGCCGCGTGCTCGCGGGCGTGGTCGTCTTCTGACCCACAGCCCAGGCGCCCCCCCCCCCGTTGCCGGCTCGGCGCCCCGGTCTCCCCTCAGAGAGGCCGGGGCGCTTGAGTTAGGGCCTCGAACCAGATACCTTTCTAGGCTAGCTCCACTTTGACTGCCCCTCGGGGAGAGGCTCCCGTGAAGACGAACATCCATCCGCTGTACGCCACCGCGACCGTGAAGTGCGCCTGTGGCAGCACGTTCCAGACCCGCTCCACGCGGGCCGAGCTCTCGCTCGACATCTGCGCCGAGTGTCACCCGTACTTCACGGGCAAACAGAAGATGATCGACACGGCAGGCCGTGTTGAGCGCTTCCGTCAGAAGTACGCCGGGAAGACCACCTGAGCCTCCGCGAGCGTCTCTCCGAGGCGCTCGCGCGTGCGGCGGAGGTCGAGCAGCTCCTTGCCGACCCCGCCACCGCCCGGGACGCCAGTCAACTCGCGTCCCTCGGTAAGGAACACCGGCGGCTGAGCGTCATCGTCTCATTGGCGACGGCGTTGCACCGTGCTGAGGACGAGCTCGTTGGCGCCCGTGAACTCTTAGAGTCGGGCGACGACGAGCTTTCGGCTATGGCGCGCGAGGACATCACACGCCTGCAGGCCGACATCGAACGGCTCGAGACCGAGCTCGTACCGGCCCTCGTTCCGCGTGACCCGCTTGACGACCGCCCCGCCATCGTCGAAGTGCGCGCTGGGACCGGCGGCGACGAGGCGGCCTTGTTCGCGGCCGATCTCAACCGCATGTACCTCCGCTACTGCGAGCGGCACCCGGGGTGGCGCGTCGAGCAGATGTCGTTCTCCGAAGGCACCTTGGGCGGCGTCAAGGAATCGGTGTTCAAGATCATCGGCGAGAACGCCTACGGGGAGATGCGCTGGGAGTCTGGCGTGCACCGCGTGCAGCGTGTGCCGGCCACGGAGAACCAAGGCCGCATCCACACGTCGGCGGCCACGGTCGCCGTGTTGCCTGAGCCCGAAGAGATCGACATCAAGATCGAGGACAAGGATCTGCGCATCGATGTGTTCCGCTCCTCGGGCCCCGGTGGGCAGAGCGTCAACACCACGGACTCGGCAGTGCGCATCACGCACATCCCGACGGGCATGGTCGTGAGCCAGCAGGACCAGAAGTCGCAGTTGCAGAACAAGGCGAAGGGCATGGAAGTCCTGCGCGCGCGCTTGTTCGACTTCTACCTGTCGCAGCGCGAATCGGCGCGGTCGCGCGAGCGAAAGACCCAGGTGGGCACGGGTGATCGCTCGGCCAAGATCCGCACGTACAACTATCCGCAGAATCGCGTGACCGACCATCGGATCGGGCTGACGATGCACAATCTGCCGGGCCTGATGGACGGGGATCTGGCCGAAGTGATCGCCGCGTTGCGCATCGCCGCCGACGCAGAGCGGATGTCGTCCGGCGACGCCTGAGCGATGTCGTGGGCCACGGTCGGCGACGCCCTCGATGCGCTCGCCCTGGAATTCGCTGGCGCATGGGCGCCCCCCGCACGGCAGGCGGCGCGTGATCTGATCGCGGCGGTGTTGGACGTGCCGCGCTTCTGGCCCACGGCGCACGCGGGGCGCGCCGTGAGTGTCGCGGAGTCGGCGGCCATCCGCGAGGCCGCGGATCGTCGTGCGCTCGGCATGCCCCTCCAGTACGCGGCGCGGCGCGCGGCGTTCCGGCACCTCTCGCTGTACGTGGATGAGCGGGTGTTGATCCCGCGGCCCGAAACGGAGCTGCTCGTGGAGATCATCCTCGACGCCACCAAGCTCGGTACGGGGACCGCGATCGATATCGGCACGGGCTCGGGGGCCATCGCGCTGGCCCTCGCGGCCGAAGGGAGTTTCGCCCAGGTCATTGGCACCGATGTATCGCCCGACGCACTAGCGGTGGCCGAGCTGAACCGGCAACGGTTGGTCCCCGAGGCGGCCGCGAAGGTGTCGTGGCTGCTCGGCGACGCGGTGGCCCCGGCCGCTGCGGCCGGGGTCCAGGCGACCGTGATCGTGTCGAACCCTCCCTATATTTCTCCCGAGGAAGCGGACGAACTTCCCGCGCTGGTCCGCGACTGGGAGCCGGCGCTGGCCCTGTTCGCTGCGGACGAGGGGATGGCGATGATCGCGCAGCTCGCGCGTGACGCGGCGCAGATCGCCGCCCCGGGCGCGCTGTTGGCGCTCGAAGTGGATTCGCAGCGCGCCGGGCGCGCGGCGGAGTTGGTCACGGCGGCGAATGCCTGGCGTGACGTCGTAGTTCGACCAGACCTATCAGGGCGGGCGCGATTCGTGCTCGCCCGTCGTGCGGAGACGTAGATGCTCGAGGACAAGGCGAAGGAACTCGGCCGCCTGATCGGCCAGAGCGCGGAGTATCAGACCGTGAAGCGCACCGGTGAGGCGCTCAATGGTGACACCGACGCCGTGACGGCGTTGCGGCGCATGGAAGAGCTCCGCGTGCAGGCCCAGCAGATGATGCAGCGCGGCGAGAAGCCGACGCCCGAGATGGAGCAGGAGCTCGATACGCTGCTCGGCACCGTGCAGACGAACATCACGTACCAGCACGCGATCTCGGCGCAAGAGAACTTCGATAAGACCATGATGAAGGTCAACGAGTGGATCCTCGACGGGATCAAGAAGGGCGCTGAGAGCCGTATCATCACGTTGGGTTGATGACCGCTCGCGGCACACTCATCGTCTTCGAGGGCGTCGAAGGAGCGGGAAAGACCACCCAGCTCCTCCGGTTGGCGACGCGTCTCGCGGCGGCGGGCGTGCCGTTCGACAAATTCCGAGAGCCCGGCGGGACGCCGCTAGGCGATGAGATCCGTCGCGTGTTGCTCGAACCGGATCGTGAGCTGACACCGCGCGCCGAAGCGCTGTTGTTCATGGCCTCGCGCGCAGAACTGGTGGAGCGGCAATTGAAGCCAGCGCTGGCGAGTGGGCGTGTCGTCTTGCTCGATCGCTTCTTCCTTTCGACGTACGCGTACCAGATCGCCGGCCGCGGACTTGATGAGCGCGAAGTGCGCGCTGCCAATCTCACGGCAACGGCGGGCTTGGTGCCGGACCTGACGATCCTCCTCCGCTTTGGCGCGGAAGCGGGGGTCGCGCGCGCGCAGCAGCGCGGCGCCCTCGACCGCATGGAATCCGCCGGCGCGGCCTTTCACGCGCGCGTCGCCGATGCGTTCGCATCGTTCGAGCACGCGTCGTGGCAGCACGCGCATCCCGAGTGCGGGCCGCTGCTGCCGGTCGATGCCGATGGATCGGCGGACGACGTCGAGTCCCGCATCGTGACGGCACTGGCCGAAGCGATGCCGACCTTGCGTCCTGTGCTGTGGCGCGGCGCATGATGCGCTCCCGGTCCGCCTCCGGGTTCGTCGTCGGCTTGGTGCTGACCACGGTGTTCGTGGGCGCCGGCGTCATGCAGCGTGGCCTCCGGCCGCTCCCGGCAACGGCCGGTCCGCAGTTGTTCGATCAGGTGTACGCCCACATCCGTGATCGGTACGTCGATTCGATCGCGCCCGGCGACCTCTACGCGATGGCTGCCGTGGGCGTGATGCGCGAGCTGGGTGATCCCTACAGCGTGTACCTCGACTCGGCGCGCCTCGTGCGCGTGCAGCAGAGCACGACGGGCTTGTACGGGGGGCTCGGCTTGGAGTTCGACGTGCGTGACGGGTGGATGACCGTGGTCGCGTCGATGCCCAATTCGCCTGCCGAGACCATCGGTCTGCGTCCGGGCGATCGCATCGTCGAAGTCGACGGTCGCGAGACGCGTGGGTGGACGATGGACGAAGCGCGCCGTTCGCTCCGCGGCGAGCCGGGCAGCGATGTGAAGTTGGTGATCGAACGCCCCGGGGTGGAAGGACGCCAGGCCTTCGCGGTGGAGCGGCAGAACGTCTTGGTGCGGCCGGTGCAACGGACGATGGTCCTCGATGGCGGGATCGGGTACGTGCAGGTGCGTTCGTTCTCGGACTCGGCGGCGATCGAGTTGTCCGCCGCGCTCGATTCGCTGACCACCGCTGGGATGACCTCGCTGATCCTCGATCTGCGCGGCAACCCTGGTGGGTTGTTGGCGCAAGGCGCCGCGGTGACGGATCTGTTCCTCGATCCAGGCCAAGAGATCGTGTCGCTCCGTGGCCGCGGCGCGGAAGGCAGCCGCGTGTTCACGGATGCGCAACCGCAGCGGTGGCCGCAGATGCGCATCGTGGTGCTCGTGGACCGGGCGAGTGCGAGTGCGTCGGAGATCGTGGCCGGGGCGCTCCAGGATCACGACCGTGCGCTCGTGATCGGTCGACCCACCTACGGGAAGGGCAGTGCCCAGTCCATCTTCTCGTTCACCAACGACGAAGGCGGCATCAAACTCACGACGGCGCGGTGGTTCACGCCGTCGGGGCGCAGTTTGGAGCCCGAAGCCGCCGTGCTCACGGATGATGCCTTCATCATCGACGACGACACGGTGCGCCGTCCGGTGTTCAAGACGGACGGCGGGCGCGAGGTGATCGGCGGTGGTGGCATCATCCCCGACGTCATCCGCGGTGACTCCGTGGCGCCGATCGGTCCACGTCTGTTGTTCGCGGCACTCGGTACCGAGGTGCCGCGGTTGCGGGACGCGATCACCGAGGAAGCGATGTCGCTCACGTCGCGTGGTGTGGTGCGTTCGTATGACTTCGTGGTAACGCCGGAGATGCGCGCGGGCGTCCGTCGTCGCTTGGGTGCGAAGCGGGTGACCGTACCCGACGATCGGTGGACCGTCGGCGGCGAGTGGATCGACCGCACCCTCGGCAATGAAGCGGTGCGTTACGCGCTGGGCCGCGCCGAAGAGACGCGTCGTATCGTGAGCCGCGACCCCGTGGTGGACGAGGCCCGCGCACGCTTGCGGGCGTCATCGACCACGAAGGCCCTGTTGGAGCGGGCGCCGTAAGGCACCCGCCACGCTGCTAGAGCGTGCGACCGATCGCCGTCGCGATCGCACGCAGCTCCGGCATCAACCCATCGAACTGCGCCGTGCTGAGCGTCTGCGCTCCATCGGACCACGCGCGATCCGGTGTCGGGTGCACTTCGATCAAGATGCCATCGGCGCCTGCGGCCACGGCCGAGCGGGCCATGGCGGGCACGTGCGCCCGGATCCCCGTGCCATGGCTCGGATCGGCGACGATGGGCAAGTGCGACAATTGGTGCACCACGGGGATCGCGCTCACGTCGAACACGTTGCGCACGATGCTGTCGTACGAGCGGATGCCGCGCTCGCAGAGGATCACCTGCGTGTTCCCGGCAGCGAGCAGATATTCCGCGCTCAGCAGGAACTCCACGATCGTGGCCGAGAGCCCACGCTTCAGGAGCACTGGCTTGCGCATCTTGCCGACGGCCTTGAGGAGCGAGTAGTTCTGCATGTTGCGCGCGCCGATCTGGATGCAATCGGCGTACTCCGCGACCAGCTCGGCTTGGCCTTCGTCCATGGCTTCGCTGACGATCGCGAGCCCGGTCTCCTTCTTTGCGAGCGCGAGGAGCTTGAGCCCGTCTTTTCCGAGGCCTTGGAACGAGTAGGGCGACGAGCGCGGCTTGAAGGCGCCGCCGCGGAGCGCGGTCGCGCCGGCCGCTTTCACCGCGCGCGGTCGCCAGGATCGACTCTTCGCCTTCCA
>JBEIVF010000133.1:0-5814 GCA_040374005.1 Gemmatimonadaceae bacterium
CACCTCCTTTCTAAGGAAGCGCTTCGGCGCATTCGTTGGGGTCAAACCCACGTCCTCGGGCTGCGATGCAGATTTCCTGCACGCCAAGCTACGAGCAAGAGCATACCATCCAGTTTCCAGGGGCCGAGCTCCTGGGCGAAGGCAACGAGGCGCGTTGAGCGTGCTCGAGCCGGCGTCCGGAGTCGGTCGGAGTGGAGCGGGCCGCGTACGCCGAGGGCCAGTAGCTCAGGTGGTTAGAGCGCACGCCTGATAAGCGTGAGGTCGGTAGTTCAACTCTACCCAGGCCCACTCCCCAACATCACGGCCCACCCTGCCTGCTGGCAGCGGTGGGCCGTCGTGCGTGCGGACCGAACGGAGCACGACAGGTGCCATCGCGGCGAGCACCACGACATACTACGCACCGAACGTCGGCCTCTGACCTCCGGAATCCCCAGTGACCCTCTCTGCCTCCCCCGCGCTCTCTGCCGCCTTCGACACCGCGCTGACCGCGTGGCAGTCGGCCGACGCCACGCGTCGCCTCTGGGCGCGCGATGCCTCCCTCTGGACCGGCGGTGATGAAGCGCGCTGGCTCGGCTGGCTCGACGTGAGTGACCTCGACGGCCCGACGCTCGCCACGGTGCGTGACGCGACCGAGCAGCTTCGCGCGGAAGCGATCGACGAGATCCTGCTCCTCGGCATGGGGGGCTCGAGTCTCGGGGCCGAAGTGATGGCGAACGTGCTCCCGCGCGGCGCACGGGGGCTGCCGGTGCGGATCGTCGACTCGCTCATCCCGGCGGCAGTCGAGGCGGTGTTGACGTCTGCCGATTGGTCGCGCACGGGTGTGGTCGTGGCGAGCAAGTCCGGCGGCACGCTAGAGCCCGCCGTGCTGCTCGCCTTGGCCTTGGCGCAGCTCGAGTCAGCCCACGGCACGGCGGGAGTGCGCCGCGTGCTCGCGATCACCGACCCTGGCTCTGCGCTCGAAAGCGAAGCGCGCGCACGCGGGTTCGGCGCGCTCGTGCACGGGCGGCCCAGCGTGGGCGGACGGTTCTCCGCGCTCTCACCGTTCGGCTTGGTGCCCGCGGTGTTGCTCGACGTCCCGCTCGATGCGCTGCGCGCGGAGGCCGTGATGATGGCGACGGCGTGCCAACGTGCCGAGGCGACCAATCCGGGCGTGGCGCTCGGGATCGCGCTCGGGGTGGCGGCACTGCACGGCCGCGACAAGTGCACGCTCCTCTTGCCGCCGTCACTGGCGCCGATGGGCGTGTGGATCGAGCAACTGGTGGCCGAGTCCACGGGCAAGACGGGGACGATGATCCTGCCCATCGTCGATGAGCCGGCGGGTGCCCCCGCCGCGTATGGCGACGACCGACTGTTCGTGCACGTGCAATGCGCTGGCGAGGCGGATGGACACGCCTCGCTGGTGCAGGACCTGCGCGCGGCGGGCGCGCCGGTATTCTCCATCGAGGCTGGCGGTGCGACTGGGCTCTGGGCGGAGTTCTTCCGCTGGGAGTTCGCGACCGCGGTCGCCGGGTCGGTGCTTGGCGTGCACCCGTTCGATCAGCCGGATGTCGAGGCCAGCAAGATCGAGACCCGCGCGCTCGCGGCGGCGTGGGAGCGCGACGGGACGCCCGCGGAACGCGCCGAAGTGCTACCGTGGGATTCCGCGGCTGCGACCGACGCATTGGCGGCTTGGCTCGCGGTGTGCGGCGCGGGGGACTATGCCGCCATCCTCGCGTGGCTGCCGATGTCCGACGACGTCACGGCGGCCGTGCAGCGCGTGCGCGGCGCCATCGGGGCACGGACCGGGGCCGCCACGACGATCGGGTTCGGCCCCCGCTACCTGCATTCGTCGGGGCAAGCGTTCAAGGGAGGCCCGAACACCGGATGCTTCCTCTCGGTCGTTGCCTCCGATGTGGCCGACGTCCCCGTGCCGGGACGCCAACTCTCGCTCGGGACCATCGCGCGCGCGCAGCGCGATGGCGAGATCGCGGTGCTCCGGTCGCGGGGCCGGCGCATCATCGAGCTCCACCTTGGGACGGATCCGGCCAGCGCCTTGCACGCACTCGCGGACCGGATCGCGGCGCGCTAGTCCTTCGTGTCGTCGGACGTGCCGAACACGGCGACG
The DNA here is from genome assembly GCA_040374005.1 of Gemmatimonadaceae bacterium. GTDB lineage: Bacteria > Gemmatimonadota > Gemmatimonadetes > Gemmatimonadales > Gemmatimonadaceae > DASRAP01. Next base: position 2,105 of record JBEIVF010000133.1, read on the forward strand.
AGGAGTGCGCTGACGACCGAGATCAGGACCGAGCCGAACAGGGCCGGGAAGAAGCCATCCACGCGGAATCCGAGCGAGAGCTGCGTGGCGATCCAGCTGGTGAGGATGAGCAGGAGCGCGTTGATGACGAGGGCGAAGAGCCCGAGCGTCAGCACGATGACCGGGAGCGAGAACAACTTGAGGACGGGCCCGACGAGCGCGTTGACGACGCCGAAGATGAGGGCCACGCCGAGGAGCGCGAGCGCCGAGCCGGTATGCGCGATGCCCGGCACGAGTTGGGTGGCGACCCAGAGCGCGGCCGCGGTAGCAAGGAGTCTGATCACGGCGAGCGGGGATCGAGGGGGGCACGGGGGTCCGGTGTGGACCTCCGCGACGTATCTTAGGCACTGACCTGCCCTACGGCGAACACCGAGGCTTTGTGACGACTTCCTACCCGCCGAACCACGCGGACGTGGACACCGATGTGGGGCTCGCGCTGTTGACGCGGCCTGATCCGGTGCCCGATGAGGTGTTGGGGTCCGACAGCGTGCTGTGGGCGGTGATCTTCGCGGGCGGCATCGGCTCGCGGTTCTGGCCGTTGAGCACGCCGGCGCGGCCCAAGCCGGTGCTCCATCTGCTCGGGGAGCGCCCGTTGTTGGCCGACACCGTGCATCGGTTGCAGCCGACGATCCCGCCGGCGCGGGTCCTGGTGGTGACGTCGCGCGATATCGCCGAGGCGATCCGCGGGGCGATCCCCGAGATCCCCGCAGACAACGTACTCGTGGAGCCTCGCCCGCTGGGGACGGCAGCGGCCTATGCGTGGGCGCTGGAGGTGATCCTCGAGCGCGGTGGGGATCGGAGCGTGGTGGTGGCGATGCATGCCGACCTCGCGGTGGCATTCCCTGATGCGCTCCGACGGACGCTCCAGCGCGCCGCGTTCGTTGCCGTGCAGGAGCGCGCGTTGGTGGCCCTGTCGACGGCCCCCACGCGTCCCGAGACCGCGTTCGGCTATCTGCTACCGGGGGTCGCCACCGATCCGGCGCGCCCGTTCGCCAACGGTGGCGCCGCGCGCGTGGCGCAGTTCATCGAGAAGCCGCGCCGTGATGCGGCGGCGGCGCTCCTCAACGACGGGGCGCAGTGGCACACGGGCATCGTGGTCGCGCGTGCGGATGATGCGCACGAAGAACTCTTCGCGCGGGCCCACGAGTTGGTCCCGGGTCGCGACGCGCTCGCGGCGGGTCATCTGCCGGTGTTCGCCGGCATGGTGCGGCCGGTGTCCATCGAGCGCGGCCTGTTGGAACGCAGCCCGCGCGTGCTCACCATCGCCGTCGAGTGTGGCTGGGACGATGTGGGGACGTGGGCGTGTCTGCGGCGCGCGCGCGACCTCGATGACGATGGCAACGGCGCCATCGGACATGCGGTGTTCGTGGACTCCGAGAGCAATGTCGTGCACACCGAGGCCGGCACGGTGGTGTTGTACGGTTGCGAGAAGATGCTCGTCGTGACCTTGCAGGGCCTGACCTTCGTGACGCCGCTCGACCGCGCGGCCGACCTCAAACCCCTCCTCGATCAGCTGCCGGCCAGTTTGCGGATCGATCCCACCCGTTCATCATGATCACGATGCGAATTCCTTCGTTGTTCGTCGCGCTGCTCTGGGCCGCGGCCTCCGCCGCCGCGCAGCATCCGTACGCGCCGGCCGGCGCCACGTTCGATGCGCGCGTGCCCACGCCGCGCGCCGTGATCGGCCATGAGGTGGGCGAGCGCTTCACACCGCACCACGCGGTGCTCCGGTACTTCGAGCGCGTGGCGGCCGCGTCGCCTCGCGTGACGCTCGACACCCTCGGCGTCACGTTCGAGGGACGCGAGTACATCACCGCCGTCGTGACGAGCGAGCGCAATCACGCGCGGTTGGCGCAGATCAAGGCCGATGCGCAGCGCCTCGCCGACCCGCGCGGACTCACGGCCGCCGACGAGGCCACCCTGCTCGCGCGGACGCCGGCCATCGTGTTGCTGACGTACACGGTGCACGGCAACGAGGCGTCGGGCACCGAGGCCGCACTGGCCACGCTCTACGACTGGGCCGCGACCACGGACGCCGCGAAGGTCGCCCTGCTCGACAGCGTGGTGGTACTGATCGATCCGATCCAGAACCCCGATGGGCACGAACGGCATGTGCAAGATGTGATGCGCCGCCGCAGCCGGTTCGGTGCCGATCCGACGCCGAACAGCTTCGCCACGCAGAGCAGCTGGCCCGGGGCGCGCACGAGTCACTATCACTTCGATCTCAACCGCGATTGGTTCGTGCAGTCGCACCCCGAGACGCGGGCCCGCGTGGGCTACTTCTTCCAGTGGTGGCCGCACGTGGTCGCCGATCTCCACGAGATGGGGTCCAATGCGACGTACTTCTTTGCGCCGCCGATGGAGCCGATCAACAAGAACGTGCCGCCGTCCGTGCTCACGTGGTGGGAGACGTTCGCGGCGGCCAACGCGGCGGCCTTCGATGCGTATGGCTGGCCGTACTTCCGCCGTGAAGGCTACGACGAGTTCTATCCTGGGTATGGCATCTCGTGGCCGATCCTCTCGGGCGCGATCGGCATGACCTACGAGCAGGCGTCGAGTGGGGCGGGGGCCGTGCGGCGGAGCGACGGGACCGTGCTGACGCTCGCGCAGGCCGCGCGCAATCACTACACCACCTCGATGGCCACGGTGACCACGGCCGCCACACGGCGCACGGCCCGCGTCACCGACTACGTCGCGGATCGGCGGTTCGCCGTCGCCGCGCCGGGGCCCATCCGTGCGATCTACCTCGCCGCCGATGCACGCGGGCGCACGGACTCCTTGCTCGCGCTGCTGGAGCGCAATCGGATCGAGGTGCAGGTGGCATCAGGCCTCGCGGCGGACGCGACGCCCTATCCGCACACCACGGGGAGCGGCGCGGGGCTCGTGTACGTCGTCGATCTCGCGCAGCCACAGGGCCGTTTGGCCAAGGCCTTGCTCGAGCCCGATGCCCAGCTCGACTCGGCGTTCATCGCCGAAGAACTCCTGCGCCGTCGCACGGCGCAGTCGTCGCGATTCTACGACATCACCGCGTGGTCACTCCCGATGAGCTTCGGCGTGCGGGCGTGGACCTCGCGGTCGGCGCCGAGCACGCGGATGCCGCGCGCGCTCGAGCGGATGGCCGGTGGTGTCGTCGGCGGGCGCGGGACCCACGGCTACGCGTTCGTACCGGGGAGCGAGGGGGCGCTGCGTCTCCTCGCGACGCTGTTCCGCGATTCCATCCGCGTACACTATGCGCCCAAGGCGTTCCGCGCGGCTGCCGTGGACTTCCCGCAGGGCGCGTTCATCGTCCGGAGCGCGGCGAACGACGCGCGTGTTCACGAGCTCATCGCGCAGGTCGCCACGGAAACGGGCGTGACGGTCATCGCGCTGCGATCCGCGCTCGTCGAGAGCGGGACGGATCTGGGGAGCAACTCCGTGGTGTCACTCACCGCGCCGAAGGTCGCCATGCTCGCGGGGGCGCCCGTGAACGGCAACTCGTTCGGGTTCGCGTGGTACGCGTTCGAGCAGCGCCTCGGCTATCCGGTGACGGCGATCGACGGCCCATTCATCGCCGGCGGTGGGCTGCGCGACTTCACCGTGCTCGTGATCCCGTCCGCCGGGGGCGTGGGCGACGCGCTCGGCGCGGCGGGGCTCGCGCGGCTGCCGTGGACTTCCCGCAGGGCGCGTTCATC
>JBEIVF010000277.1:0-2335 GCA_040374005.1 Gemmatimonadaceae bacterium
CCGTACGGGTCGCTGTTCACGACGCTCGGCTCGGCGTCCACGCGCGGGTTCACTTCGATGATCTCGCCGGCGACGGGCGCGTACAGATCGCTGACGGCCTTCACCGCTTCGACCGTGCCGAACACATCGTGGCTGCCGAACTGCTTGCCGGGCTTGGGCAGATCGAGGAAGACGATGTCGCCGAGTTCGCTCTGCGCGAAGTCCGTGATGCCGATGATGACGACCGAGGGGTCGTCCGTGGCCTTCACGTATTCATGCTCGGGGGTGTACAGCAGGTCAGCTGGGACGTTCGCCACGCGCGTGCTCCGATAGTGTGGAAGTGTCTGCCGCGAAGTCTAGCGATGGGCGGCGGTCCGGGCCAGCGCGGGCCACAGGGCCGCCACGCGGGCCGCGAGGTCGGCTGGGCTCCCGGCGTTCATCACGAGATGATCAGCGCGCGCGTACTTCGCTTCGGCGGGCATCTGCGCGGCGATCGCAGCCTCGGCCGCCGCTGCGGACATGCCGCGGAGCGCCATGAGGCGACGGCGCCGTACATCCACGGGGGCGTCCACGAGCACCACCGCGTCGACGGTGTCCACGAGGCCTGCTTCGAATAGCAGCGGGACATCGTACACGATCACCGGCGCGCCGCCGGCGCGGGCGGCGGCGATCGCGGCATCGCGGCGCGCACCGATGTGGGGGTGGGTCATGCGCTCCAGCGTCTCGCGTGCAGCGGGATCTGCGAAGACGATGGTCCGCAGGGCGCCGCGGTCGAGGGTGCCGTCGGCGTGGATGACCTGCGGCCAGCGTGCGGCGATGGCCGCGAGGGCTGGGCTACCGGGCGCCACGACCTCGCGGGCCAACTGGTCGGCGTCGATCACGATGGCGCCGTGGGCCGCGAGCAGGTGCGCCACCGACGACTTCCCGCTCGCGATGTTGCCCGTGAGCCCGATCAATGGCGCCCGCTGGGCGGCGCCGTTCGTCACCCGGTGACCAGCCCCGCTTCGGCGAGGAAGCGATCGACCACGGCATCGGCGCCGCCGGCGTCGCGGATCTCGTTGGGCCGAAGCCCGAGATAGCGCTGACAGGTGTTCCGGAACGCGCTCCCCGACGGGAACGCCAACGCGCGGGCCACCGCATCGGCCGAGCGCTGCCGGTCGGACAGCAGCTGCGCGGCGACGATGAGCCGGCCCCAGGTGACCACCTTGGCAGGCGGAGGGAACCCGACCTCCGCCAACGCGTTGGAGAGGGTCCGCCGTGAGCACGTGAGGATGTCCGCGAGTCGCTGACCCGTCAGGTCCTCATGGGCGCGGGTGACCGCGACGAGGACCGCATCGCGAACGAGCGTCGACTGCTCGGCGAGATGCCGGCGGAGGTCGGCGGCGGCGCCGCGGGCTTGGGCCCGTTCGATCACCTGCTGGATGGTGCGCGGACGGTCGTCGATGTCCGTCAGCAACACGCCGACGACGCCGGCGCGTCCGAGGTCGAAGAGGTCGCGGGAGCGCTCGGGGAGGAGTGCGACGTAGGCGATGACCGAGACAGTGCCCAGGCGGGTGCGCAGCCGCCGCAGCGCGTCGAAGTTGGGCGTGCCATCGGCGTAGAGATCGATGACGGCCACGTCGACGGGGTGCTCAGTGCAGATCTGCGAAAGGGCAGCCCACGTCGAGCAACTCAGGATCTCGTGCATGCTCCCGATGGCCCCGTCGAGCCGGGTGAGGGCACGGGGCGTGGGGAGGAGGGCGGCCAGGAGTCCCATCGGGTCCGGTGGAGGGCGTTGGGAGCAAAGTTGGTGGATCGATCCTGAAAATGCTACGATCGCGGTGGGTCGGGTGTTGCGGCGGTGCTGCCGCAGTAGAAGACCACCACGGCCGATCTGCGTGCCACGCAAGCGCTGGACGCGGCCGAGGGCGGCACCGGCACCTCAGGCGACGCGGTCAATGCCTCCACCGCCGGCCGTCGCTCCACCGACGTCAACGCGATCCGCATCACGGCCAAGCTCGGGAGCGATCTCACGGACCTCCGAGTGTACGAGGGTCAAGCCCTGAGCCGCACGTTCACGGGGCAGGAGCAGCCAAGGAATCTGATCTACGAACGGTACCGCTCGCGCGGTAGGAGCACGAGAAGCACGAGAGGCACGAGAAGCACGTGGTGTTCGTGTTTCCCGTGCCTCTCGTGCTACTCGTGCCTCTCGTGCTACTTCCGCTTCGGTGGCCCCTTCCGTGGCGCCGGACGATCGCTGCGATCGAAGCTGCGCGGCGCGGGACGCTCCCCACGATCGAAGCTCTTCGATGCCGGCCGATCACCACGGTCGTAGCTCTTCGACGCCGGACGCTCGCCACGGTCGCTGCGCTCCCCG
>JBEIVF010000237.1:0-2868 GCA_040374005.1 Gemmatimonadaceae bacterium
CCGGATCTGCTCGATCGGCAGGACGGCCAGGTAGGCCATGTTCGCCGCGAGATAGATCAACAGCACGGCGGCCGTGCCGATGATGAGCGCGCGCGGCAAGGTGCGCTGCGGATCCTGCACTTCGCCGGTGGCGTAGCTGAGGTCCGCCCACCCGTCGAAGGCCCACAGCGTCGCGACGAGGGCGAGGCCGAAGGCACTGAGCGTGAAGCTGCCCTCGGGGACCATCGGCGTGTAGAAGCCGCCCGTCTTGGGCAGGCCCAAGGCGAGGGCGACGATCACGATGAACACGAGCGCGCCGTACTTGGCGATCGTCGTGACATTAGCCACCAAGCTGCCCCACTTCACCCCGACGAAGTTGAAGGAGGCGGTGAGCACGATGGCCGTGGCTGCCGCGTAGCGGACGGGCATCGTCTCGGCCGGGTCCGTGGGGTCGAGGCCAATGACACGGAACGAATACTCCGCGAACGTGATCGCGATGGCCCCCAGCGCGGCGGCGCGGATGACGACGAGCTGGGCCCAGCCGAACAAGAAGGCCGGGAGCTTGCCCCAGCCTTCGCGCAGGAACACGTAGATGCCCCCCGTGCGCGGCAGGGCCGACGCGAGCTCGGCGAGCGTCAGGGCCCCACAGAGTGCGAAGATGCCGCCGGCGATCCACGCCGAGAGCATCGGGAGCGGGCCAGGGAGTCGGTCCGCGATGCCGGCCGGCGAGCGGAAGATGCCGGAGCCGATCGTCGAGCCGACGACGATGGCAACGGCACTCCAGAGGCCGATACGGCGCTGGAGCGTGGGGCGAGCGTCGGATTCCATTCGCGGGACGATAACGGCCGCTCGCGCTCGCCGCGAGGCCCCGTCGTCATCCGTAGTTGAACCGCCGAGCGAAAAGGGCGACTTTTCAGGGTTCGCCTCCCTCACCGCGCTCGCCCGTCATGGCTGGAACGTTCGCCCAAGTGTTGTACTGGATCGCGGTCGTCGCGACCGTCGTCGCGCACCTCTTCATCGTGCGGGGGACACTGCGGGCCATCGCGGCGGCCCCGGTCGGGTCGCCCGCCCGGGGATTCTGGGAGTACGTCTGGGCCTTCTTGCCGGCGATCGTCGTGGCGGTGCTGCTCGTGGCCACGTGGCAGGCCATGCACCCGACCACGTTCAACGTGACGCTGCCGGCCGACAAGCTGATCCCGGGAGCGCTCCGCTCGTGAGTGAGACGACGCCTGCCGTGGCAGCCGCTCCCACGCCGTCGGTCACCAAGGACCTGATCGCGCTGACGAAGCCGCGGATCATCTCGTTGCTGCTGCTCACCACCATCACACCGATGTACGTGGCCGGCACGCCATCGCTGTGGACCGTGGCGCTGGTCGCGCTCGGTGGCTACCTCATGGCCGGCGGGGCGAACGCGGTCAACATGTACATCGACCGCGACATCGATGATGTGATGTCGCGGACCAAGTTGCGGCCGATCCCGAGCGGGCGGATGTCGCCGATGGCCGTGCTGGCGTTCGGCGTGGCCCTGGCGAGTGCGGCCACGTGGTTGTTGGCGCAGTTCGTGAATCTGCTCACCGCCGCACTCGCGCTGGCGGGATTCTACTTCTACGTGTTCATCTATACGCGGTGGCTGAAGCGCTCGTCGCCGCAGAACATCGTGATCGGCGGGGCCGCGGGGGCGTTCCCGCCGTTGGTGGGCTGGGCCGCGGTCACGGGGTCGTTGGATCTCACGGCGGCGTACCTGTTCCTCATCATCTTCTACTGGACGCCGCCGCACTTCTGGGCGCTCGCGCTCAACAAGCAGCGGGACTACGGCAATGCGAAGGTCCCTATGGCGCCGTTGGTGTGGGGCGAGGCCGAGACCAAGCGCCAGATGGTGTGGTACACCGTGGTGTTGGTCGCCCTGACGCTCCTCCCGTGCGTGTTCGGCGCGTTCGGGTGGATCTACGGCGTGAGTGCGGCCGTGTTCGGCGGCGAGCTCCTGCGGCAGGTGATCGTCGTGTACCGCGCGGAGGATTTCGTGAAGCCGGCGTGGAAGGTGTACGGGTATTCCCTGCTCTATCTCGCGCTGATCTTCGTGGCGATGGCGGCGGACCGCCGTCTCCTCTCCTGACCACGCCCGCGCCGGCGCGTCGGATTGCGTCGCCGGCGGCATTCCGGACGCTCGGCCCCCGCGTCCGGCCCTATGCGGGGCGGCTGGCCATCGCCGGCCTCGCGCTGCTCGTGGCCGCCGCCGTGGGGCTCGTCTTCCCGCTCGTCGTGCGCGAACTCCTCGACGCCGCGTTCCAGCAGGGCGACCGCGCGCTGCTCGATCGCGTGGCGATCGCGCTGGTGGTGCTCTTCGCGATCCAGGGCGTGGCCAACTACGTGCAGGTCTTCCTGCTCAGCTCGACCACGGAGCGGGTGATCGCCACGCTCCGCGAGGAGGTGTTCACGCATCTGCTCCGGCTCGCGCCAGCGTTCTTCACTGAACGACGCACGGGGGAGCTGACGAGTCGGCTGTCGAGCGACCTGACCACGTTGCAAACGTTGCTGAACACGTGGATCAGTGAGTTCTCGCGCCAGATCCTGTTCCTCGTCGGTGGTGTCATCCTCCTCACGCTGACGCACACGCAACTGACGGTGGTCACGCTGGCCGTGACGCCGGTGGTGGTAACGGTCGCGATGGTGTTCGGCCGCGCGCTCCGGGCCGCGAGCACCGGCGTCCAAGACCGCGTGGCCGATGCCATGGGACTCGCCGATGAAGCGCTCGGCCAGATCCGCATCGTGCAGGGCTACAACCGCGAGCGCGTCGAGAGTGATCGGTTCGCGAACCTGCTCAGCGGCGTGGTCACCGCCGCCGTCGCCCGCGCGCGGTTGCGCGCCCTGTTCTTCGGCATCGTCGGATTC
>JBEIVF010000168.1:0-4509 GCA_040374005.1 Gemmatimonadaceae bacterium
CCAGCGCGCGGCTTCCACTTCCGCCGTGCCGCCAATCTCACCGATCATGATAATGGCCTCGGTTTCAGGATCATTGTTGAACATTTCCAACACTTCCTGGTGGTTGGTGCCGTTGATCGGATCGCCGCCGATGCCGACGCAGGTGCTCTGACCGAGGCCCGCGTTCGTGAGGTGGTTGACGATCTCGTACGTCAGCGTCCCCGAGCGGGAGACCACACCCACCGGACCCGGCGTGCAGATGCGGCCGGGGATGATGCCGACCTTGCTCTGGCCCGGCGTGATCGCGCCCGGACAATTGGGGCCGATGAGGCGCGCGCCCTTCTCCTTGATGAAGGGGTACACCTTGGTCATGTCGAGGACGGGGACGCCCTCAGTGATGCAGATGATGAGCTTCACGCCGGCATCGGCGGCTTCCATCATCGCGTCGGCCGCGAATGGCGGCGGCACGTAGATGACGGACGTGTTAGCGCCAGTGTGCTGCACAGCGTCATGCACGGTGTTGTAGATCGGCACGTGCTCGGCGAACTTCTGCCCGCCCTTCCCTGGCGTGACGCCCGCCACGACCTTGGTGCCGTACTCGATCATCTGGTTGGTGTGGAACGAGCCGTCGCGGCCCGTGATCCCCTGCACCACCAGCTTGGTGTCGTTCCCGATGAAGATCGCCATTTAGTTCGAAGCTCCCGTCGCCAGTTGGACGGCGCGCTGCACCGCCTCGTCCATGTCGTTCGACGCGGAGAATCCGTTGTCGGTCAGGATCTTCACCGCGATCTCTTCGTTCGTGCCCGTGAGGCGGATGACGATCGGTACCGTCAGCGGATTCGCCTTGGTCGCCGTCACGATGCCATTGGCCACGTCGTCGGTGCGCGTGATGCCACCGAAGATGTTGAACAGGATGCACTTCACGTTCGGATCGGACGTGATGATGCGGAGCGCATTCACGACCTTCTCCGGATTCGACGATCCGCCGATGTCCAAGAAGTTCGCCGGCTCGCCGCCGTAGTACTTGACCAGGTCCATGGTCGCCATGGCGAGGCCCGCGCCGTTCACGATGCAGCCGACGTTGCCGTCGAGCTTGATGAACGTGAGGTTGGCGTTGCGCGCATCGACTTCGCTGGGCTCTTCGGACGACTCATCGCGCAGCGCGGCCACGGCCGGCAACCGGTCGAGTTCGTTGTCATCGATGACCATCTTGCCGTCGACGGCGAGCAACTCGCCCGTCGGCGTGACCACGAGCGGATTGATCTCCGCGAGCGAACACCCCGCGGCCATGAACGCCGCGTACAGCTGCTGCATGACCTTGCCAGCCGCGCGCGCGAGCTTCACGTCCTCATACAGGAAGAAGCCCATGCGCATCGCCTGATACGTCGGGAGTCCGTAGCGCGGATCCACCGGCACGTAGAGGATCTTCTCGGGCGTGCTCGCCGCGACTTCCTCGATGTCGATGCCACCAGCAGCCGACACCATGAACACCGGCTTCTTGGTCGCGCGGTCGACGATGATGCCGACGTAGGCTTCCGACCCGATGTCGGCAGCCACGGTCACCAACACCTTCTCGACCGTGAGACCCTTGATGTCCATGCCGAGGATGGCCGTGGCCTTCGCCTTGGCGTCAGCGGGCGTCGGGCAGAACTTCACGCCGCCGGCCTTGCCACGACCGCCAACGTGGACCTGCGCCTTCACCATGACGGCGGTGCCGTACTTGGTCGCGATCGCTTCCGCTTCCGCGGGCGTCGTGGCCACTTCACCGGGCGGGATCGGCACGCCCTGCGCGCGAAGGAGATCCTTCGCTTGATATTCGTGGATGTTCACTCGTGCTCCACGCACGTCAGGGTGAGTGACGGCGGGTTGAGGGTGATGGGGTCGAACGTCCAGACACTCTGTGTCCAGCCTCGAAATTTAACACGAACGACGCGTCAGCGCCGTGGACGGTCCAAGAGCGCGCCCAGTGCGTCCAAGGCCTCGCCGAACCCGATCCAATCCGCCCGTTGCAGCGCGCTGCGGAGGGCATCGTACAGCGCGCGGGCGCGCTCCGTGACGTCGCCAGACGCGGCCGGCACGGGGCCACTCACCGGCGGTGCCCCGACCGCCAGCGCTACGGACGTGCCACTCCGCAGGCCGTCGCCCCCGTGGACCACGACCCGACGGACCTGTGGCGCCCCGTCGCGAGGCCAGGCGTAGAAGGGCTGCACGAGGGCCAACCCACCACCGGTCACCGGTACCACACGCACGCGGCCACTGACCAACGACGCGTCCGCCCCTTCCTTGCTCAGCGAATCCAACGTCGCCGACCACCGGCGGGTCGTATCCGAGAGCGCATGCCAATACAGCGCCCGATGGCGCCCGCCGGTAGCCACCAGTACGCCACTCGCGAAGTCGTCACCAGCGAGGAGGGGCTGCGTCCACGCACCTGCCGTCAGCGGCGCCCACCACACCGGGGTGTGATGCCGGGACACGAGGACCGTGTCACTCCCGTCGAGGGGCGGGATATGCCGGCGGCGGCCCGCCTCGCCGCGCACGCCGACCGCCGCGAACACTTCGGCCTGCCACTCCGCACCGCTCACCACGGGCGGCAACTGTGCCGCGATCGACGCCGGGATCACTCGCGTCGCGCCCAACGTGCGTGGGAGGCGCGTCAGCCAGGCGCGCAGGATGGGATCCGCGTCCGCATCGGACACGGGAACGATGGTGACGCGCCCGGTCCGCGCCGACACGAAGGCGGTCGCCGCGTGGGCGAGATAACGAATCGGGCCATCACTCGTCGTCAACGGACGCGAGAGCGGGAATGAACGCGACACCGCGAACAACTCCACCGACCACACCAGTGAGTCGGCATCCACGATGGGCATCACCGTCGTCCCTTGCATCAAGAAGGGCACGAGGGCTTGGATGCGTTCGCGCACATCGCGACGGCGCACCAACACACTGCCCGGAGTCGATGTCCCGAGCAGGCGGAGATCCTGCTGACTCCAGGCCACCGCGACCCGTGCCACCGTCCGATCGAGCCGTGCGCCGGGGATGTCGGCCGCATTCTCGCGGACCACCAGTGCGCCGCGCGCGCCATCCCAGACGACGGCGCGGCCGACCGTCTCCGCGACGTCCGGGAAACGCCCGTCCGCATCCACATGGAGCGCTCCACCGCGCGCGTCCGTCGTCGCGGCGAGCGTGCGGATAATGGTCCACTGGTCGTCACTCGGCGTCAGGCCGTCCGTGGGGGCCGGCGCGGCCACGGTGAGGAGCGTGGCGCCCGCGGGGCCCACGACGGCCGGCATCGCACCCACCAGCCCGCCGTAGCCGCGGGAGCGACCGATCGCCCGGGACAACGCGGCGGGATCCCACACGGGGATCCCCGCGGCATCGAGCGACGAGCGCGCCGCCAGCGAATCGGGCAGCGGACGGATGCGATCCAGCGCGAAGGCGCGGCGGGTGAAGCCCGCGCGCACCGCCTCGAAGGCGCGATCAGCCTCCGTCGTATCCACCGGTCGATCGGACCACTCCACGATGCCGGGGACCACCCAGCGCAGCGTCGGCGTGAGCAGCAAGATGATGGTCAGGACGGCGAGCGCGAGGCGTGGTTGCGCGCTCCACCCAGCCCACCCCACGACGAACGCCGCCCCACCGCACGCGTACGCGAGGATCGTCGCGACGGGGATGCCGAAGTTCTGATCGGCCGCGGCGAACGCGCCGCCCGGTCCCGACCCCTGCAACAACAGATCGAAGGCTTCGAGCCGGAAGGTCCAGCCGAGGAGGAGGAGCCCGGCCGCCGCCAAGAGGGCGAGGTGTCGCCGCACCCATGAGCTGACGGATAGTGTGCCACGGCCCCACCGCAGCGACGGGGTCATCGCGTACAAGAGCACCACGAGCACCGTGAGCACCGCGACGACCATCGTGAGCCAACGCTGGATGGCGTGTTCGAAGGGCAGCCAGAACATCCACACGCCCAGGTCAGCACGGATGTACGGGTCCACCTCCTTCACCGCACCGCCGATCTGCGCGAGGACGAAGGACGTCCAGTCCGACGCCGGGATCGCGAAGAGGCCGCCGCACACCACGGAGAGCAGCACGACCAAGGTGACGAGCAGACGGCTTGGCACCTCCTCACCGATCTCGATGTTGCCGATGCGACGCGGGAGGATCACGGACGCGACGGAGCGCCGGATGGCCCACAGATTCACGAACGTGAGCACGGTCCCGACGACGAACGCGACGAGCCGCAGGACGGCGCCGTTGACCACCCGCACGCGCCAGGCATCGGTCGCGTCGAGGGCAGCGTACCATTGGTACTCGGCGTACCACCCCGCGCCGACCCGCCCGCCGATGAGCAGCAGGGCGGCCACGATCGCGAGGCCGACCCCCCGGCGCATCGTCATCCTAGACCGACACGCCCTCGGCGCGGAGCCACGCTTCGACTTCGTCGCGCATCGCCTGCAGGCGCTCGGCGGTGGGCGCTTCGAACCGGAGCACGAGGATCGCCTGCGTGTTGGAGGCGCGGATCAGCCCCCAACCATCGCC
>JBEIVF010000150.1:0-4988 GCA_040374005.1 Gemmatimonadaceae bacterium
TATATTAATCAGCCCCGTCGCGACCCCGACGCGGCGCGGGCTCCGGCGGCACGGCCCGGGAGGCGGGACGTTCAGCGACGGTGCGGGTGGGGGGTGCACTCGGGGGGCGCGCGGACGGCGCCGTCGGCGGGATCGCCCCACTGACGCCGATCAACCGCATCGCCTCCTCGACGGTCATGCCGTCCAGCATGAACTCGCTCTCGCCGAGTTCACGCCGCTGCTCGAGGTACTGCCGGAGCAGCGCCTTAGCGTCCACGCCGCAGCTCCGCGATGTGGTCGAGCAGCGCCTCAGCGACCGCGTCCTTGCTCTGCAACGGGAGGTCATGCACGCCCGCAGCGTCGATCAGCGTCACACGATTGGTGGTCACGCCGAATCCGGCGCCCGGTTCACTGGCGTGATTGAGCACCACCAGATCGAGACCCTTGGCCGCCAGCTTCTGCTGCGCATGCGTCACGCCGTCGTGCGTCTCCAACGCGAAGCCCACGATGGTCGCGCCGACCTTGCGCTGGGCCGCCGTCTCCCGCAGGATATCGGCCGTGGGCGTGAGCGTCAGCGCCGGCGGGAGCGCGCTCCGCTTGAGCTTGGTGTCCCCCGGCTCCGCCACGGTGAAGTCCGCCGGCGCCGCGGCCATCACGACGATGTCGGCGCTGGGCATCGTGCGGGCGACAGCGGCGTGCATCTCCGCCGTGGTGGTCACCGGCACGGCCGTGACACCGACCGGCACCGACACTTCGAGTGGCCCGTGTACCAGCGTGACGGCTGCCCCACGCCGCCACGCCGCCGCCGCGATCGCCACACCCATGCGCCCGCTCGAGTGATTGGAGACGAACCGCACGGGGTCGATCGCTTCGCGCGTAGGGCCCGCCGTGACGAGCACCTGCTGCCCGCGCCACGAGGGCGCTTCGAGCGCGCGACCGATGTGCGCGACGATGTCCTCAGGCTCCGGCAAGCGACCCGGACCGGACCCTTCGCCAGCGGCAAGTTCACCCGTCGCCGGCACGATGATCGTGTAGCCCAGCGCGCGGCAACGATCCACGTTGTCGGTGACCGCCCGATGCGACCACATCTGGTCGTTCATCGCGGGGGCGAGAAGCACCGGCGCCGTCGTGGCCAACAGCACGGCGGTCAGCAGATCATCAGCACGACCGGCCGCCGCGCGCGCGAGGAAGTCCGCCGTCGCGGGCACCACCACCACGACATCAGCGGCCTTCGCAAGACGGATGTGGTCGAGCGCGTGACCCTCGAGGATCAGCGCCTCGTGTACCGGTCGACCCGTCAGGGCCTCGAAGGTGATCCCACCGACGAACTCGCGCGCGCTGCGCGTGAGGATCACGTCCACGTCGGCGCCAGCCTTATGCAACAGCCGCGCGAGCCACGTTGCCTTGTAGCTCGCGATCCCTCCTGTCACCCCAAGGAGGATGCGCTTTCCGGCGAAGGGACGCACCGCCGGACCGACTTACTCGGTCGGCTTCTTGCGCGGCACGACGCGATAGTCGATCGCACCCGCCGAGATCTCTTCGAGCGCGCGCGTCGTCAGCTTCTTCTCTTTTCCCGTCGAAATCTTCGGAAAGTCGTTCAGAACGCGGGCATACTTGGACGCCACGAGCACCGCGAGGTACTTGTTGGCGGCCGTGCGCGTCACTTCCTTGGGCGTGAACACCTGCATGCGATTACTCCGGAACAGATACGGCGAGGGCCTGCTGCAACTCGGTGAGCACGGTGCGCACCGAAGGATCGATACTGCGCGCCCCCTTGAAGCGGGACGATTCGGCATCGATGATCGCCGACACGCGCGCGATGGCGGCGTCGAGCGAATCATTGATCACTACATAGTCATACTCCGAGGCCGCGGCGAGCTCAGCGAGCGCCCCACGCCACCGGATCCCCATCGCTTCGTCGGACTCCGTCTGACGACCCAGCAAGCGCGACCGTAGCGCTGCCGCCGATGGGGGGATGATGAATACTAACCGAGAGTCGGGGAAGGCGCGGCTGAACTGGCGTGCCCCCTGCACGTCGATGTCCATCATGACGTGCTTCCCAGCCGCCAGCACCCGCTCGACCTCGGACCGTGGGGTGGCGTACCACCGCCCATGCACCTCGGCGAACTCGGCGAAATCGCCCCGCCGCCGACGCTCGTGGAACTCGTCGACCGACACGAAGTGGTAATCGACCCCGTCCACCTCGCCGGGGCGGGGCGCGCGCGTGGTCACGGAGATCGAGTAGCCGACGTCGTTGCGCTCGGTCAGAAGACGGCGCGCGATGGTCGTCTTCCCCGCCCCCGAGGGTGCCGAGAGGATCACCGGGAAGGTGCTCACTCGAGGTTCTCCACCTGTTCGCGGATGCGCTCCAGTTCTTCCTTCATGGCGACCACATCCCGCTGCATCTCGGCGTCGTTGGCCTTGCTGCCGGTGGTGTTGGCCTCGCGGAGGAGCTCCTGCAACAGGAAGCCCAACCGCTTGCCGACCGGCTCGCCCGCAGTCGCCGTGAGGGACTCGCGGAAGGCCACACAGTGCGACCGGAAACGGTCGATCTCTTCCCCAATGTCCCAACGCTCCGCGGCGATGGACACCTCATGCGCCAACCGCTGTTCATCGAGCGCCACGCTACCGAGCAACTCGGTGATGTTCGCCCGGAGGCGCTCCCGATGCGCCACGACACGAAGGGGCGAGCGGAGCGCGATGCGCTCCATGAGCTCTTCGGCGATCGCCAAGCGCTCCGCGATGATCTCGCCCAAGCGGGCCCCTTCGGCCACCCGCATGGCAAGCAGGGCACTCACGGCGTCGTCCACCACCGCGAGGACGGGGGCGGGATCCTCGATCACGATCTCCTCGTGACCACTGCTCAGCATGCCCGGCATGCGGAGCACATCGGCGAGCTCGACCGCGCCCGCGAGGCCATGCTCCTGATGCAGGGCCCGGAGCGTGGCGACTGCAGCGGCGAAGGCGCGGGTGTCGACGGACGTCGTGCCCACGGCCGCTGACTCGATCCGCGCGCTTACACTCACGTGACCACGGCTGACCCGCCGCCGCACGGCTTCGCGCACGTCACCCTCCCACTTGGCCAGCGCGGACGGCAGTTTGATGGCCGGGCTGAAGAAGCGGTGATTGACCGAACGGATCTCGACCGAGAGGGCGACATCGCCGAGGGGGGCGGTCGCGGTACCGAAGCCGGTCATTGATCGAAGCATAGCCTTGTAAGTTACTGTCTTCCTTGACGTTAGGGAAGGCCAAGGCGGTCAGAATGACCGAGGACCGGGCTAGTCGGCGAAGTTCCAGCGAATGCCATACAAGTTGACGCGCTGCGGCATCCGAAAACCGGCTACCGTTTCATAGATGGTGCCGGTGTTGTTCCTGAACTGCCACGTGATGGTCGCCGTCCGGATCCGGAGCTCCACGACGGAGGTCCACGTGGAGGCGGCGATCAGCGTGAGATCCCCGGTCGCGAGCGGCGCGATCGTCTTGCCTTGGTTGCGATACTCGAGCGACCCGCGGAACGTGAAATCCCCACGCGGGAATCGCTGGCGCCACTCCGTCTCCATATGCGCCCGCGCGCGCAGCTCCGTGGCGGGACGATACGGGCCGACCGCATCCCATTGCGTGGCGTAGAGATCGAGCCGCACGACGCGGTACAGCGGCCCCGATGCGCCGAACACGGTCGCCGACCGCGCCGGCACCGTGACGGTGTCGTAGCCGGCATTGAAGACCTGGATCGGACGGATGGTCGCGGCGGGAATGGACAAGGCGCCCCCGCTCAACTCCCAGCCGAAGAGTTGCATCCGTCCGAGGCCGCGCCACGCGGTGGCCGCCACTTCGGGATTGGTCCACAGGGGTGCACGATCGCTCGCGCCGAACTCAGCCGACAACCAGCGCCGCACCCGATACCGCGCCGACACGTCGAGGCGGGCGATGGAATCCTCGGCGTTGTGCTCGAGGAACGCTACGGCCGAAAGCCCCCATCGTTCCCACGAGGCGCGCGCCGATGGGGTGAAGTACCACGCGTCGCCGACGGTGCGGTACCGTCCGGTCCCGCTGAGGCGAACGCCGAACGCGGTGAGCCCCGCGGTCCCCATGACCTGCCGCCGCGTGACGAGGGTATCCACCGTGTCCGCGGGGAACGCACGCACGCCGTCCCCCGCAGGGGCCGCCTCACGCCAGGTGCCACGCTGCACCGCGAGCTGTCCCCACAGCCCACGCGCGTCAGGCGTGCGATACGCCGCGCGCCCGATCAGGTGCGTGGTGCCACCCACGAACGGGGGGACCCCAGGCGACTCATCCACACGCAGCGTGGCATTGCGGGTGCGACTGTCCCGATGCACCGCCGCATCGAACGACCAGTCGCGGCGCGCCCAACCAGCCCGCGCGAACAACGACAGCGCATCACCGTCCCCGCCCTGCTGCCGATTCACCGAGCTGAATTGTTGGAAGCCGAACTGCGCCGCGAGTCCACTCGCGAAGCGTCGACCGAAGAATCCACGGTACAGGTTGGAGTCATCGTCGCCGGTGTACACGTCCACGCGCGTTTCCGGCACGCGTCGGTCGACACGCCACGAACGCAAGTGCACCCGTAGCTCCGCCGGGGTCGTCTCGGCGCTCACCTCTTCCAAGGTCCACAGATCCACGACGCCGAGATCGCGCGCCGCCCCACTCCGCGCATCGA
The DNA here is from genome assembly GCA_040374005.1 of Gemmatimonadaceae bacterium. Taxonomy (GTDB): domain Bacteria; phylum Gemmatimonadota; class Gemmatimonadetes; order Gemmatimonadales; family Gemmatimonadaceae; genus DASRAP01. Next base: position 4,658 of record JBEIVF010000150.1, read on the forward strand.
GCTGGTCGAGCTCCACCCCATCGAGGAACACGCGCACGCGTGTCGGATCGCCCCACCACGTGAGCACTTGCGGTGACAACAGGAGACCGCTGCGAAAGAGCGACACGCCAGGAATGCGATCGAGCAGCTCCGCGAGGTTCATCGCGCCGGAGCGGAACAACTCGTCGCGCACCCACCGGTGGGTGAAGCCGCCGTCGAGCGGTGCCGGGGCTTCCGCGCGGGGTAACGGGGCGAAGATCGAATCGGGAGTCGCACGCACGACCGCCCCCGCCCCAGTGGTAACAGGCGGCGGCGGGGTGGCTTGGGCCGACGCGGCCCGCGTGATCGCGCC
>JBEIVF010000040.1:0-11947 GCA_040374005.1 Gemmatimonadaceae bacterium
GCGTGTTCGGTGAGCTCACGGCCGGTTCGGTCGTGGTGGATCCGTACCGTCGCGCGCTGCAACGGTCGTACGTCAACGCGATGCGTGCTCGCCTGGCGCCTCCGGCGGCCGCAGCGGCTCCGGCGGGTGGTGGTGGCCGCGGGGGTGCGGCGGGAAGCACCAACACCGACGTGCGTGGCGCGCTCCGCGCTGAACTGCGCACGCTCGACGCGCAGCTGCGCACGGCCTTGGCCAAGACGAGCGACCGAGCCACGCGCGCGCACCTCGAAGATTGCCGCACCGAGATCGCGTCCATCCTCAAGGGTGGCGCGGCCGAAGCTGGAGCCGCCGGTGGCGGTGAAGACGCGCAGAACGAAGGCTTCTTCTGGGAGCACCGCTAAATGTCCGTGCGGATGCGTCTCTCCGTCATGATGTTCCTCCAGTATTTCGTCTGGGGGTCATGGGCCGTCACGATGGGGACTTGGCTCGGCGGCATGGGGTTTAGTGGCGCCGAGATCGGGTTGGCGTACGGCGCGATGGCGATCGGGGCGATGATCGCCCCGTTCTTCGTCGGCATGATCGCCGATCGGTTCTTCGCGTCGGAGCGCATCCTCGCGGTGTTGCACCTGCTGGGAGGCGGCCTGCTGTACTACGCCTCCCTGCAGACCAGCTTTGCCACGTTCTACCCGGTGATGCTGGCGTACTGTTTGTGTTTCATGCCGACGCTTTCGCTGTCGACGTCCATCGCGTTCGACCACATCACCGATCCGGCCAAGGAGTTCCCCCGGATCCGCGTGCTGGGCACGGTGGGGTGGATCGTCGTCGGCCTGATGATCGGTCAGATGGGTGTGGAGACCACGGCCCTCCCGCTGCGCATCGCCGCGGGAGTGTCCGTGGCCCTGGGGCTCTTCGCGCTGCTGCTGCCGCACACGCCGCCGCACGCGAAGGGCAAGCAGGTCACCGTGCGTGATGTCTTGGGCCTCGACGCGCTCGCGTTGCTCAAGGATCGTTCGTTCGCGGTGTTCGTCGTGGGATCGTTCCTGCTGTGCATCCCGCTGCAGTTCTACTACACGTTCACCAATGTCTTCCTGAACGAGGTCGGCATGGCGGCGCCGGCCGCGAAGATGACCCTCGGGCAGATGTCCGAGGTGGGCTTCATGCTGCTGATGCCCTTCTTCTTCGCGCGGTTCGGTCTGAAGAAGATCATGCTAGCGGGGATGGCGGCGTGGGCCATCCGTTACACGCTGTTCGCGTTCGGCGATGCGGGGCCGTCGGCGTGGATGCTCTACGCCGGGATCATCCTGCACGGCATCTGCTACGACTTCTTCTTCGTCAGTGGGCAGATCTATGTGGATCAGCGCGCGTCGGTGGCGTTCCGCGCGGCGGCCCAAGGGTTCCTCGCCTTCGTCACACTCGGCATGGGCAACTTCCTCGGCTCGTGGGCCAGCGGTCGCATCGTCGACGCCTACGCGCTCCCGGGCGGTGGGCACGATTGGACGAGCATCTGGCTCATTCCCGCGGCGGGTGCGGCCGTGATCCTCGTGATCTTCGCGCTGCTGTTCAACCCGAAGGTCGAGGTGCCGCCTCCCGCTGGTGCGGTGACGGCCGCCTGAGCACGATCCTCCTTGAGGCCGCGATCGACTCGATCGCGGCCGCGGAACGGGCGGTCGTCGAGGGCGCCGATCGCCTCGAGGTGTGTGGCGACCTCACGGTCGGTGGGGTCACGCCGTCGATGGAACTGCTGCGTGACTGTTTGACGCTCGGCGTGCCCTGCATGGCGATGGCGCGCCCGAGTGGCGGGCCATTCGTGCTCAGCGATGCCGAGCGCGCGCGGACCGTGCTCGACGCCGCGCGCATGATCGACCTCGGCGCGCACGGCGTGGTGTTCGGCGGGATCACGCCCGCGGGCGCGCTCGACGACGCGTTGATCGCAGCGGTCGTGCGCGTGGTCGATGATGTCGAGACGGTGTTCCATCGCGCCTTCGATCACGCGACGGATGCCACCGCTGCCCTCGAAGTGTTGATCGAGGCGGGGGTCTCCCGCGTGCTCACCGGCGGGCACCGTGGCGGTGCATGGGATGGCCGCGCGGCCCTCGCCCATCTGGCCACGGCCTCGGCCGCCCGCATCGCGATCCTCCCCGGCGGCGGCGTCCGCGCACCGCACGCCCGCGACCTCCTCAACGCGACCGGGGCCGATCAGCTCCATGCGCGAGCGACCGACCCCGGTGTGATCGCCGCGCTCCGCGCGGCCATCAGCTAAGCCGCTAGCGTCCCTTCCACTTCCCCTTCGCGACATCGGGGATGAACGTGTCGAGCCCCGTCCCCGGGAACGCGATCGTGCGCTCTTCTTGCGCGCTCTGGTACGCCGTCATCAACAGCTTCACGACTTCGAGGCCGTCGTCGAACGTGAGCAGTGGCGCTTCCTTGCCGAGGAACACGCGCACGAAGTGGCGGTCCTCTGCTTCGTAGCCGTACGCCGCCCATTCTTCCGGTACCACCGGCATGACGCCCTGCTCGGCGTTCTGCTTTTCGACCAAGTCCTCGCCCGCGCGGCCCGTGACCGCACGGCTGAAGAAGCAATGGAGGCCGCTGTCGAGCGAGTTCCACTTCATGGAGTACTCGGGGCCGAGCAACTCCGCGGACAAGCGGAGTCCCGCACCGACGAACGACCACGAGGTCGTCGCTTCGCCGATCACGCGATCCCCGTCGCTGGTCGCGAACTCGATCATCACACTGGCAAAGTCCTCGGCCGGCCGCTTGGCATAATCGACCTCAGGCCCCATCGTCTTCTTGAGCTGCTTCACGTACTCGGGACGCGACCACTTGAGCGACGCGATGTGGCCCGTGACCTTCACCGGGACCACCGACGAACGCGGATCGCCCGGTTTGGTGAGCAAATGCCGCACCACTTCGACCGAGTGGCACATCATGTCGTTGAGCACGCCACCGCCCTGCAACTTGCCCTGCCAGAACCACGGCATGTGCGGGCCCGCGTGCTCTTCGGCCGCCCGCGCGAGGTACGGACGACCCGTCGTCGCCGCACCGCGCGCCCAGATCAGGTTGCGGCCCCACTCCACGTGCGGCGAGAATAGTTGATTCTCGAGGTACCCGTGCTTGATGCCGGCCTTCTTCACCAACCGCACCACTTCCTTCGCCTCGGCCACGTTGCGGGCGAGCGGCTTCTCGCACGCGATTCCGAGGAGCGAGCCACGCCCGCTGGCGATCGTCTCGCAGATCTCTTCGACGTTGGCGATGCGCGCATGGTTGGGGCCGCACAACCAGATGGCGTGGATGCGCGGATCGGCGACCATGTCCGCGATGCTCTTGTACGCGCGGCAATCGCCGAGGTCGAGATCGCGCGCGAATTTGGCCGTGGCGGCCGCGTTCTTGGTGGTGGGGCTGTAGACGCCGAGCACATCGGCGTCGCGCACGCCGGCGAAGGCGCGCATGTGGAAGCGGGTGTTGAAGCCCGAGCCGATGAACCCAACGCCGAGGCGCGCGGGAGGCGAACTGCGAACGGTTTGACGAGCCATTGCGGGGAAGGAATTCCGAGGGATCAGCCCCGCGTCACCCGACGCAGGTATTCGAAGCTGGTGGTGACCGACGCCAACGCGTCGGTGGGACGATCGTGCTCGACGAACACATGCTCGACGCCGGCGGCTTTCGCTTCCTTCAGCAAGCGCGGCCAGTCGATGGTGCCGGAGCCGACTTCGGTCATCTGCTGTTCCGGCGCGGGCCCAGCGTCCTTCAAGTGCAGCGCGCGCACGCGGTCGGCATGCTTCGCGATGAACGCGAACGGGTCGCCCCCCGCGCGCACGATCCAATACACGTCGAGCTCGAGGCCCACCTGCGGCGACGCGGCCGCGAGCAGGCGGTCGATGCCCGCTTGGCCCTCGACCATCCGGAACTCCACGTCGTGGTTGTGGAACCCGATCCGCACCCCATGGTCGGCGGCTTCCTCCGCGGCCTGACTGAGGATGGTCCCCGCGCGGGCGTAGCCTTCGACGGTCCGGTACGTCCCACTGAGCGACGGCACGATGATCCACTTGTGGCCGACGGTCTTGGCGTTCGCGAGCAGCGCCGGGAGGTCGCGCTGGAGCGCCTCGATGCTCACGTGCGCCGCGGCGGCCTTCAGGCCGTTGGCATCGAGCACCGCGCGCACGGCTTCAGGCGTGCGGCCGAAATAGTCGTGGGTCTCGACCTCACCGTAGCCGATGGCCGCGATGGCCTTGATGGTGCCCTCGAAGTCGCGCGTCAACAGCGACCGGAGGGTGTACAATTGCACGCCGATGGTGTCATACGACGCAGCCGGCCACGTGAACTGCCAGCCGCCCATGCCGGCCACCCCGAGCAGTGCGAGGAGTTCCCGCCGAGTACAGGATTTATCGGAACGCATACGTCGAACTTGCGCGAGGGGACGCCGATGCGCCAGAGTGCAGTATGCTGTCACGCACCCTCGCTCGTTCGCTCGTCCTCCTGATCGGCCTCGCCACTGCCGCCGCGGGCCAATTCATGCCGCGGACGCCCGTGCCGATGACGGGCGACCCCGCCCTGGATCGGGCGCGCCAAACACAGCAAGCCTTCGAAGATTTCCGCCGACGCAACCTGCCGGTCTACCGGGGCCGCGGGCCAGCCACGGCCTGTGAATCCACGCTCGGCAACTACTGCTATTTCTACGACGAGCGGATGGCCCCGCCGCCGCCTGAGCCCACGACGATCGCGGCGGAGCGAGCCAAGCTCATCGCCGTGCTCGACGCGACCGCCGCGTCGCACCCCTTCGACGACTGGACCGCGGGGCAACGCGTTCGCTACCTGCTCGAGGACGGCCGCCCACGCGATGCCTACGCTGCCGCCCGGGCGTGCCAAGGTGATGCCTGGTGGTGCGATGCCATCACCGGCCTGGTGCTCCACGAGAGCCGTCGCTTCGCTGAGGCCGACTCGGTGTTCAGCCGGGCGCTGGCCGCGATGCCCGCTCGGCAGCGTTGCGACTGGAACGACATCGGCGTGTTGCTCGACGCCGGCGCGCGGATGACCTACCGCCGGTACGAGTGCGGCACGCCGGCCCGCGTGGCCTACGCGGAGCGCCTCTGGTGGCTGGCCAAGCCCCTCTACGCGTCGCCGGGCATGGATACGCGCACCGAATGGTACTCGCGGCTGACGATGGTGCGGATGTTCGAAGACGCGCCCAACGGCTACGCCTCCGACTTCAATGCCGACGAGCGCGAGTTCACGCTGCGCTATGGCTGGCCGCGCGCGTGGTCCACGAACGGCAATGATCGTGAGGGCAACGCGCTCGTCACGGGGCACGAGATCATCCCGATGTACCAGTACCTGCCGTCGGCGGCTCTCGCGAATGCTCCATCCATGAGCGACTCGACCGGCTGGGAGGATGGCGTCCCGCCCATCCAAGCGCGCTACTCACCACCACACGCGCGCCGGATCCACCCCCTCGTGCACCAGAGCGCCATGTTCCGCCGCGGCGACAGCGCCGTGGTGGTCGTGGCCTGGGATGCCGACGAGACCCCCGCCGTAGCCAGCAGCGCACGCGAGCTCGCCGTGGTCCTCGCCCGGACCGATTCCCTGTCGTCGACCATCACGCGCGTCCCCAATGCCCCCGTCAAAGGCGTAGTGACCGGCAAAGGCAAGTGGGGGCCACTGTTGTTCAGCGCGGAGCTGACGGCCCCGACGGCGACGACGGCCGCCCGCGCCCGGTATGGCCTCCGGCCGCCGTACGCCGTGGGTGCCCGGGTCACCCTCTCGGAAATGCTGTTCTTCGCCCCACCGGCAGACATGCCGCTGACCCTCGAGCAGACGATCCCGCACGCGCTGGCCTCCATCAAGATCAAGCGCAATCAGCCCCTCGGCGTGTACTTCGAGAGCTACGGGACGAACCCACTGGGCGAGATGCTGAAGGTCACGATGACGGTCGCCCGGGAGGAGGAGGAGCCGGGGTTCATCCGTCGGCGGGCCGAGGCCCTGCGGCTGTCGCGCCAGGCCACCCCGGTGTCGGTAACGGTGGAGGAGATGTCGGCTCGGAACTCCGGGTTCACCCCACGGTCGATCTACCTCGACGTCACGTCCCTCCGGCGGGGGTCGTACATCGTCCAGTTGGAGGTCCAAGTCGCAGGCCAGTACGTGGTCCGGAGCGAGCGTCTCCTCGAGATCATCGACTGACCCCTAGGGGGGGCACCCCCTCTTCCCCCCATTGCCTCGTGGTGCCATTTTGAGGCCTGCGATGACGCGCCAGATCGGCCTTGGGACCAAGGCTGCCCCCGACGGACGCACGGCGAGTACGACATGTCGATCCTGCGGTGTTCACAATGCAAGGGAGCGGTGCTCTCGGTCGCGTCGCGTTGTCCGCACTGCGGCCTGACGTTGCCGTATGCGCATGACGCCATGACGGCGGCGGCGCGGCGTCCTGAGGACGCGCGCGTGCATGGATCAGTGCTCCCGTTGGTCGCCACGTTCCTCGTGGGAGGACTCATCATCGCCGGTGCGGTGATGCAGCCGTCTCCGGACGAGCCGATGCCTCAGACGCCCGTCACCGTGGCACCAGCGGCCGCGACGCCTCCGATCGCGCCGGACACCGCCCTCGTGCCTGCAGCGGCCGCGGTGCCCGTGATCGCGGTCGCATCGTCGGCCTCATCGCGCCAGCGTCCGATGGTCGCGAGCCAGTGGGTGAATCTCCGGCGCGCCCCATCGCGGTCAGCCAAGGTCCTGCTCGTCGTACCTCCGCAAGCCCTCGTGCACGCCGACTCGAGTGCGCCCGGCTGGCGTCGGGTCACCTACGATGGTGTGGTGGGATGGGTCGCCGAGCAGCACGTGGTGCCGCAGAACCCACGCTAGATCGTCAGACCGCCAAGACACGCTACGCACTGCTCGGACACCGAGCGCAGCGCTAGGGCCGCCAGATCAGGACGCTCGGTGCGCGGCGCGGCGCGCAGGATCCCGTAGGCGACGGGGAACCGATCGAGCGGACCCACCCAGAAGATGCGGGCACCGATCTGGTCGCGCAGCGCTGCGGGCACTGCAGGTAGCAAGGTTCGCGTGCGATCCACGCGCTCCAGTACCACCCCGTGTGGTGAGTCGCGCAGAATGCCGTCGTGCGCGGCGGTGCCATCGGCGGCCCGGACAACGAAGTGCTCGACGCGCAGCGTGCGATCGGCGTCCGCACCGACCGGCCGCCCGGCGATCGCTACCTCGAGACCGGCGGCCGCACGGAGCTCCGCGAGCAGTGGACCATCCAGCGTCAGCACCTGCTGGGTGGTGGTCATCAACTGCACGCGGGTCAGGGGCTCATTGCCTGTGACGTGCACCACGCCGGTGTGCGCGACGCGCGGCGCAGCGGGCGCGGTGCCCACAGGGATGCCGTGCGGGATCTCCGCGCGGCGGCACGCGCTCACCGTCACCGCCAGGCAGAGGGCGAGGTACACTCGGCTCGCATATCGCATCAGTTGATCCGCACGAGGGCGAGACGCACGAGTGACGAGAGTGGTGTGTTGTTCGATCCGCGCAGATGGAGCAACTGGGCCTGTCCCGGCGTCGTCGTGATCTCGAAGTACGCGTGCGAGCCGGCACGTAGCCCGGGCCGCGGCGCGAGGAAGGTCGCGGACGTGATATTCGTCGGCGCGATCGGGTACGGGGTATTGAACCGTGCGGACCACAGCGGATCGGCGTTGAGCCCCGCGTAGATGTTGCGGAAGTTCCACGTCGCGATCTGCAGGTCGGGATTGCTGTTGCCCAGTCCCGGGAAGTCGTCGAGATAGAGCGCGAGACCCCAGTTGGCGATGATCTGCTCGGTCGGCACACCCGCGACCGCACTGATATTCGCCATGCCGGTCGCCGTGGACTGCGTCAGCGCGGTGAGGAACGCGGCGTCGCTGGTGCCGTAGCGATCGATGGCGTAGCGCACGAGGGACCACGCCGTGTTGTAGAAGACGGAGCCGGATTGACCGGTGCCGTCACCATACGGCGACCACGCCCACGGCTCGAGCATCTTGGGGCGGATCTCGTTGAACTGTCGGCGCATGCCGTAGCCCGGGCGCCGGAGCGGATCGTTCGCGAGACACGTCGCATTGGCCGGGTTGAAGTCGCAGAACAGGCCATTGGACGCGGCCGTGCCGTAGCCCGTGTTCCCCTTCCACGCCACGCCGTGCATCGCGGCACGGACCCACACCTCCTCGGCGTGACGTGCCGTGCCTTCCTCCAGCCAGCCCGCTTCGAATGCGGGCGATGCGTTGGCGATGCGCGCCGACAGCGACGCGATATGCTTCACCTCGTGCACCACCGTGCGGCCCATGAAATAGAACCAGCCATCCGCGAAGGCCGAGCTGTTCACATTCGCCCCCGCCGACGTCGGCACCGTGCCGTAGAACAACTCCCCATTATTGCTCGCGGCACGGTTCGTGGTGTTGCGCGGCGTCATGTCACACGAGGTGACGTAGGCCGCCGCGCCCGTGCCATTGAGCTTCTGCGTGAACACCATGTGGATGCGCCCATCGTTGTCCGTGAGCGCATCGCGGCGGAGCGGATCGCCGAAGTTGTCCTTCACCGCATCGTACTGATCGGTGTCGAAGATCTGCCCGAGGCGGGTGTAGTACCCCGCCAGTCCCGCATCCACCGACGACTGGAGCGTGTTGAGCGTGTCCTCCCAGATGATCGCGCGCGTTCCGGCGTAGACGACCTTCGCGCCGAAGGTGTTGGTGGAGTCGGAGCAGCTGGGGAAGTTGTAATAGAAGAGGCGTCGGTCGCCGAGGACGGGCGGTGCGACCGCATTCGCTCGCCGTGAGCGCCGCGCCTCGTCAAAAGCGCCACTCGACCGGAGCGACGCGAAGAGGATGCGCTCCCGCTCCATGTGCGCCGCGTGGGCTTCCTCGTGGATGGCCTCGGCCGTGCGCGGCGTGCTCCGCGCGACCCGTGTGGCGGGCGACCCGAACCGCACCACAGGATCGGTGAGGGCGGGTGTGTTCCCCGCCAGCTCGATGTCCACCAAGGTGTTCAACGCCAACGAACTGTTCGTGGCCATCACGAGATACTTCGTGTTCGTCCCAGCGGCCGGAATCTCGTTGCACTGACTTGCGGCGGCGGACGTGAGCACGACTGACTCGCCGACAGCCAGCGCACGCGTGGTGACGGCGACGGGCACCGTGACCGCCGTGCCCTGCCCGACCGCCGTCGTCACCTGGATGCCTGCGTTGCCACTGCTAATGCACGGCATCTCGAACGTCAGCGCCGTGGGCGTCGCGGATTGGATCGGCACGGACACGCCGCGGATCTGCAGGGTGTTCTCTGATACCGACGGCGCGAATCCCACTCCCGTCAGCGTCACCACGCCACCAGGGACCAACGTTGTCGGAGACACGCCACTGATGGTCGGGCCCGGCGGCGGGGTGACGGTCACCGCGACGGTCGTCGACCGCCCCTCCCGCGCCGCCGTGATCACCGCCTCGCCTTGGCCGACCGCGGTCAGTATGCCGATCGTTGAAACCGTGGCCACACTCAGCGCGCTGCTGGTCCACGTGACCGGGCGACCCGACAGATTGTTGCCGGCAGAATCCCGCACGACCGCGCTGAGTTGCTGGGTCAGGCCCTGCCCTAGCGACAGGGAGCTCGGCGTCACTACCACCACCGCCGCCGGCACCGGTGCGACCGTCACCGTCACGCTCCCGATCTGCGTTTCGCTCGTCGCCGTCACCGTCGCGGAACCGGCCGTCAGTGCCGTCACGAGCCCCATAGCCGACACGTTCACCACCGCCGGCGCATTCGTGGCCCAGGTCACCACGCGCCCCGTGAGCGCACGACCGTTGTCTCGCTGTGGGGTAGCCGTCATTTGGACCGACTGACCGCCGCCCGGTCCGATGTACAGCGTGGACGTGAGCGGCGTAACGGCCACTGACGCCACGGCTGGTGGTTCGGAGGGGCCACTGCAGGCGCCCAGCATGCCGAGCACCACGACCGAGCTCAACGTCGCCACGCGACGGAGCGAACGAGTTCGATTCAATGCCATGGCGCCCAATATCGGCGCCGCACCGCCACGCCGCTACTCGTCGCCGGCCAGCAGCGCCTCGATCCGCTCCGCCACCACCCGCCGCGTCTCCAGCACCTCGGCCGGTGCCTTGGCGCTCTTGGCCCGCAGCAGCGTCCCGCGGCAATCCTCCGCGCCACAGGCGCACGGATACCGCGCCTTGGCCGCCGGGGTGTGCCGCTCGTCCAACTCGATCGCGTAGTCGTACCCGAGCTCCTCACCAAGCGCGATGTCGCGCACGGCGAACAACCACATCTCGTTGCCCACGGCGATGGGCTCCACGTTCGGGTCGCAGGCGTGGTTCACGTAGCGCCCTTCGTTGCCCCCCACGTTGGCGTCGACCACCCGCTTCGCGTCGAACTGCAGCACGAACGTGTGCTCGGGCACCGTGCTGCCCTTCTTCGCCGGATAGCGCTTCCTCGCCTGCGCGGCCGTGATCAACTCGCCAGCGTACTGGACCACCGCCTGATGCGCCGCGATCGGCTCCAACGCGAACACCCCTAGCCCGTGACGCGATGACGCGCGCGTCTCCGTGCGCGGCAAACGCTTCCCCGTCGTGCGCGCCGGCTCGCGGCGGTACGGATCGTCCTCGGCGTACGGCGACACATCCTCGTCGTCAGGGCCGAACACGGGCCGCGGCGCCATCGGCTTCACCGGCTTGGGCTTGGCCGGCATGACGAAGTCGGTGCCCACCATCGGCGCGAGGATCTCGACGATCCCCACGCTCAAGTGCTGGCCGTTGACGTACAGGTGGCGCGCGCGGGCCTTGTTGCCGATGATCCACGCCAAGAACGGCTTGTCGGCCTTGCGCCCGTTACAGTCCTTGCACGCCAGCACCAGGTTGTCGCGTCGGTCGTAGGCCGACCGGCCCCGCCGCGGCGTCACGTGGTCCAACGTCAGCACCTTGGGCGGGAACGTCTCGCCGCAGTACGCGCAGATCGGCCCGTACTCCTTGAGGAGCCACACCCGGGTATCCGCGTACGCCGCCCGCCCGGTAGGGAGCGATGTGTGCGTCTCCTGGATGACCGGGGGGCCGCTCTTCTTTTTGCGTCCGCCTCGTCGTGGGCGCCGTGCTGGTGACATATCCCTATAAGATAGCCGAGGGTGCAGGACTGGTCAGGTGGCCAGTGTCGACATATCGAGCACGAACCGGTACTGCACATCGCTCTTGAGCATCCGGTCGTACGCGCGGTCGATATCCTGCACCGGGATCAGCTCGATGTCCGACACGATCCCGTGTTCCGCGCAGAAGTCGAGCATCTCCTGCGTCTCCTTGATGCCGCCGATCAGCGAGCCCGCCAGCGAGCGACGCCGCGTGAACAGCTTGGCGGCGATCAGCGCGGGATGCGGCGCGGCCGGCGCCCCCACCAGCACCATCGTGCCATCGCGCTTGAGCAAGCCGAGGAACACGTTGAGGTCGTGTGGCGCCGCGACCGTGTTGATGATCAGATCGAACGACGTTGCTTGCGCCGCCATCTGCTCCGCATCCGTCGAGATCACGACACCGTCAGCGCCCAACCGCTTCGCATCAACCACCTTCCCGGGCGACGTCGTGAACAGCACGGTGTGCGCGCCGAGCGCGTGCGCGAGTTTCACGCCCATGTGGCCGAGGCCACCGAGACCCACGATGCCCACCTTCATGCCCGGGCCCGCCTTCCAACGGCGGAGCGGCGACCACAGCGTCACCCCCGCACAGAGCAACGGTGCCGCCGACGCCAGATCGAGGGTCGGCGAGATGCGCAAACAGAACCGCTCGTCCACCACGATGTGATCGGAGTACCCACCGTACGTCACCGGCGCGGTGCCGTGCTTGTCCACGCTGTTGTACGTGTACGTCGTGGCGAAGTTGTCGCAGTATTGCTCGAGGCCGTCACGACAGCTCGCACACGCGCGACACGAGTCCACCATGCACCCCACGCCAGCGAGATCGCCGACGTTGAAACC
>JBEIVF010000236.1:0-2869 GCA_040374005.1 Gemmatimonadaceae bacterium
CAGCAACTTCGTGCTGAACGGCGCGGTGCGGCCGGACTTCTCGCAGGTCGAGGCCGACGCACTGCAAGTGGCGGCTGATCCGCGGTTCGCGTTGTTCTACCCCGAGCGGCGACCGTTCTTCGTCGAGGGGTCGGACCAGTTCAACGTGCCCAACACGCTCGTGTACACGCGGCGCATCGTGCAGCCGGATGCGGCGCTCAAGCTCACAGGGCGACTCGGGCGCGCGAACATCGCGGTGCTCTCCGCGGTCGAAGCACCGACCGCCGCCACGGGCGATGCGCGGCCGGTGGCATCGATCCTCCGGCTGACTCGCGACTTCTCGGAGCAGTCGCAAGCGGGCCTGCTCTACAGTGAGCGCGCCGGCGGTGGTCGTACCAATCGCGTCGTCGGCGCTGACGTGCGGCATGTGTTCGGCCGCCTGTACTTCGCGCAGTTCCAGTTGGCCAACAGCGTGTCGCTGGGGGGTCGCGGGGATCAGAGCGGCGCCTTGTGGGAAGCCACGGTGGATCGCACCGGACGACAGTTCGGCTTCAACTACAAGCTGTTCGGCGTCCAGCCCGGCTTCCGCGCCGAGAACGGATTCGTGAACCGGACGGGCTTCGTGCAACCGTCCATCAACAACCGTTTCACGATCTTCGGCACGCCAGGGCGGCTGTTCGAGCAGTACCGCGTGTTCTTACAAACGTCGGCCCTGTGGCGGTACGATGACTTCTTCGCCGGCAAGGACGTCCTCGAAACACGGCTCAGCGCGAACAACAACGTCACGTTGCGCGGCGGCTGGTCCTTGGGGGTGACCCCCTCGGTGCAACGCTACGGGTTCGACCCCGCCGCATTCGCCGGCGTGAGCGCCGACAACGGCACGGGCTCGCCCACGCCATTCGTCCCTGCCGATCGTTTGACGGCGACGAGCGTGCAGTTCTCGGTGTCCACGCCACAGTTCCGCCGCTTCTCCGCGTCGGCCGGCGTGACCCGCGCGCGCGATGTGGACTTCAATGAGACGGCACCGGTGGATCGCACCGCGGGGACCGCCGAGTTGACGTTGCGGCCCACCGAGCGCATCCGCATCAACGCCACGTATGCATCGAATGAGTTCGTGCGGACCGCCGACGGGCTCTCCTCGTTCTCCACCCGCATCCCCCGGCTCCGGGCGGAGTACCAGCTCTCGCGCTTCATCTTCGTGCGTCTCGTGTCGCAGTACGAGGCCAATCGCCGTGAGCCGCTGCGGGACTTCCGCACGGGCCTCGTGCTGCTCGAGCGGCACGGCGATGGGCGCTATCGTCCCAGTGTGCGGCGCGCGTCCAATGTGCTGCGCACGGATTGGCTGTTCTCGTACCGTCCTCGTCCAGGCACGGTGTTCTTCGCGGGCTACGGCAGCAGTCTCACCGAGCCCGAGGCGCTGGCGTTCACGCAGCTCCGCCGCGCCAGTGACGGGGTGTTCTTGAAGGCGTCGTTGTTCTGGCAACCATTCACCAGGCGGTAGATATGCATCGACGTACTCTTCCCGCGTACTTCCTCGCCGGCGCACTCACCGCCTGTGCGATCCGTCCCACGCACACGCCACTCCCCGAGGCCGAGGCCGGTGTCGCATCGTCCACGGGTCTCGTCGTCGCACAGGATGGCATTGCGGCCGATGTCGGCGCCGCGATCCTGCGCCGCGGCGGCAACGCGGTGGATGCGGCGGTCGCGACGGCCTTCGCGTTGGCCGTGACGCATCCGACCGCCGGCAATATCGGCGGCGGTGGCTTCATGGTCATTCGCACCGCGCAGGGCGAGGCGACCACGATCGACTACCGCGAGGTCGCGCCGCTGGCCTCCACGCCGACGATGTACTTGGACAGCGCCGGCAACATCGATCGGGCGCTGACGGCCGCCGGGTATCTGGCGCCGGGCGTGCCGGGCACCGTCCGCGGTCTGGAACTCGCGCACAAGAAGTTCGGCAAGCTACCGTGGCGTGATCTGGTGTTGCCGGCTGCCGAACTCGCCGAACAGGGGATCGTGCTCAACGCCACGCTCGCCAGTTCGCTCAACGGTGCCCTGCGCACGATGGCGCGGTACCCCGCCTCGGTCGCCGCCTACGGCAAGCCCGGCGGTGGGGCATGGGTCGCGGGCGACCGCTTGGTGCTCCGCGATCTCGGGCGGGCACTGCGCGCCATCGGCACGGAGGGCCCCGATGTGTTCTACACGGGCTGGATCGCCGACTCGCTCGCCGCCGACATGCAGCGCCACGGCGGCATCATCACCAAGGCCGACCTCGCCGCGTACACCGCGAAGGAGCGCCGCCCCATCCGCGGCACGTTCCGCGGCTACGACGTGATCAGCATGCCACCGCCCAGTTCGGGCGGCGTGGCGCTCGTGCAGATGTTGAACATCCTCGAGGCCGCGAACATCACGGCGTACGCTCCGTTGTCACCGGCTGCGTTGCACCTGCGGACCGAAGCGCGTCGATTCGCCTACTTGGATCGCGCCCGTCATCTCGGCGATCCCGACTTCGCGAGCATTCCCGTCAGCCGCCTGACGGACAAGGCCTACGCGACCACGCTCGCGCGCACCATCGATCCGCAGCGCGCCGCCAGCTCGGTCGAGCTCGGGCGCGACCTCGTGACGGTGCCCAGCGAGCCGGACCACGAGGAGACCACGCACTTCTCCGTGCTCGACGCCCAGGGCATGGCGGTGTCCAACACCTACACGCTCGAAGGCGGCTACGGGTCGCGCGTGGTGGTGCGCGGCGCTGGGTTCCTGCTCAACAATGAGATGGGCGACTTCAACAAGAAGGCTGGCCTCACCAATCTCACGGGCGACATCGGTACGCCAGCCAACCTGATCGCGCCATCCAAGCGGATGCTCAGCTCGATGACGCCCGTGATCGTCA
>JBEIVF010000053.1:0-10348 GCA_040374005.1 Gemmatimonadaceae bacterium
ATCAGGCGCTCCATGGCGGTGAGGCCGCGTTGGCCGAGGATCTTGCGCAGGTGACTGCCGAGGATGAGGATGCTGGCGCAGCCCACCCACGCGATGGTGAGCGCGGCCAGCCACTCGGGCCAGCGCTCACTGTCGCGGCTCATGAGCAAGAGCACCGTGGCCATCGCCGACGGGCCCGCCACATAGGGGATCGCCAGCGGCACGATGAACGGCTCGCCCTCGAACGCTTCGGCCAAGCCGTGCTCCGTGGACGGGAATACCATCTTGAGCGCGATCAAGAACAGCACGATCGCGCCCGCGATGGTGAGGGCCGACTGCTCGATGTGCAGCGCATCGAGCAAGAAGCGGCCACCGAACAGGAAGATGACGAGGATGACGTACGCGATCACCAACTCGCGTGCCACCACCCGGCTCTGGCGCGCGGGCGCCACGCCCTTGAGCGACGAGAGGAACAGCGGGACGTTCCCCAGCGGGTCCATCACGAGGAACAGGAGGAGCGCCGCTGCGGTGATCGTCATACCGCAAATCTACCGCAATCAGGTGCGCGGTGTGACATTCGGGCAGTCGATCTGATCACTCGTGAGGTCTGAGATGGAACGCGACACCCTTGTGATGCGCGACGGCACGACGCTGGTGAGGCGGCGGTGGCCGGCGGCGACGCTCTCGGAGCGCGGGACGATCGTGCTGGTGCACGGGATTGGCGAGCACGGCGGGCGGTACGCGCACGTGGCCGCACGGCTGACGGCGGAAGGGTGGGGTGTGGTGGCGGTGGATCATCGCGGCCACGGCGAGTCGGGTGGTGCGCGCGGGGTGCTCGCGGCCAACAACGATCTGCTGACCGATCTGGCCGCGGTGGTGGACGCCGAGAAGGCGCGTGTGCGCGGTGCGGTGCTGTTGTTGGGGCACTCGATGGGGGGGCTCATCGCGGCGCGCTTCGTGGCGGGGGCGGTCCGGCCTCGGCCGGTGGACGGACTGATCCTATCGTCGCCGGCGTTGGCCGCACGCATGACCGCCGTGCAGAAGGTGTTGTTCGCGATCGGCCGTCGGCTCTTTCCCGACCTCGCCATCAGCAACGGGCTCGATCCGCGGTACATCTCGCACGATCTGTCCGAAGTGGCGGCGTACATGGCCGACCCCCTCGTGCACGATCGCGTGGCGGCGCGGCTCGCGGCGTTCATCGTGGACGGCGGGCAGTATGTACGTGATCGTGCCGCCACGTGGCGGGTGCCGACGTTACTGCTGTGGGCGGGTGATGATCACTACGTGGATCCCGCCGGCAGCGAGGCGTTCCTGGCCGCAGCGCCTCCGGACGTCGTGACCGGGCAGTGCTTCCCCGCGCTGTACCACGAGCTGTTCAACGAGACCGACCGCGACGCGGTGCTGGACGTCGTGTCGCGGTGGTTGCGCGAGCGCCCCTAGCGATCAGGGGTGTGCGCGCGCCCTTCCGCGAGCAATGCGCGAAACGTGTCTTGATCCGATTCGGCGATGGCGCGGATCACGCGCTCCACTGAGGCGCGGAGTCGCTCCAGCGCGGCGCCGGAGTAGGGATTCCGCGACTGGATCTCGTAGTACACATCGGCGCTCTCGCGGACGAGTCGCGCACTGAGCGACTCCAGCGCGTGGTACGTGGTCGAGCGCACCGGGAGTTCGTGGTCCGGCAAGGCCAGCGCGAAGGTGATCGCCGTCGCGTGCGCGAGGGAGAGCACGTCGGCCATAACGCGATCGTGGTCGTCGAGTGGCAAGTGCACCAAGCGCGCGGTGGTCGGGGTGAACAGCGCTTCGACGATCGTCGTGGCGGCGGCATCGCCGGTGTCGCAGATGACGATGTCGCAATCGCGCAACAGCGTCACCGAGGGCCCGAACATCGGGTGGATCGACGCCACGCGCCCGCCGGCGGCGCGGAGCGCGCGGATGGGTTCGATGAGCGGCGTCTTGATGGACGCGATGTCGACGATGACGCCGCGCGGTGGCGCCGCGCACCACTCCTCGTACAAGCGCGCCGTGGCCACGGGTGGCGTGGCGCAGACGACCAGTTCGGCGTCGGCGAGTGCGGCGGCGGCCCACGCGTGTTCTTCGGTGGGCGCGGCGGGGTCGAGCGCGCCCGTTTCGTAGCCCTGGTCTTCGAGGAACCGGGCGAGCCAGCGTCCCATGCGGCCGGCGCCACCCACGAGCACCGCGCGATGCCCGGCGCCGAGGGCGGCGTGGCGCACGCGGTCTTGGTCTTGCACCGAGACGGCGCCGCGGATGAGGCCGACGATCAGCTGCTCGGCAAGCGCGGGGTCGAGGCCTTCGCGTGCCGCCGTGTGGCGTGCACGGTCGAGCACCGCGCGCTCCTGCGAGTAGTCTACGGTTGACAGTGCCTGCTCGCGTTTGCGAGCGCCGACCTCACGGGCCAAGCGTAAACGCTCCGCGGCTCGGGCGAGGATCTCCTCGTCGAGCTGGCGGATGCGGTCGCGGAGGGCGTCGAGGGTGGGGTCGGGCATGAGGCCCTACGCCACATCCGTCGGCGTCGGCACCGTCAGATCCCCCGTGTCCAACGCCCGCTGCGCCACCGCGCGCAGACGATCGTCTTGGTGGGTATCCAGCGCCGTGATCTGACGCCGCGCGCGGCGCGTCGCCATCGGAATGAAGATGCGCGCCACATCGAGATCGGCGGTCGCGCCATCCAGCCCCTGCTGCTCGATCGCCCACGTCACGCGCGACAACACCGCCGTGCTCAGGTACAGATCCATCGAGGCCTTGGCCATGCGCTCCTGCAAGAACTGGCGCTCGATGATCTCCTTGCCCTCGCTGATCAACACCTTCTCCACGGCCAGCGCTAGGTCGTGGATCAAGTCAGCGACCATCTCGGCCTCGTCCTTGAGCGATGCATGCACCTTCGTGAACGCTGGCTTCACCACCTGCCGCTTGGCGCGCCCCGCGAGGTACGAACTGATCGCACCGATCGACTGCAACGGTCGCTTGAACGCCTTTCCCAGCTCCTTCAGCTGCTCGCCCGGTTGCTGTAAACCCGAGAGCGCGATGAGCGCCTGCAGGATCTCGTTGGTGCCCTCGAAGATCATGTTGATGCGCGAGTCGCGCAGCGCCTGCTCGTACGGGTACTCCTTGGAGTAGCCCAGCCCACCGGCGATCTGCAATGCCTCGCTGGTCGTCTTGTACGCCAACTCCGATGCGAACACCTTGCACGTCGCGGTCTCCAGCGAGAAGTCGATGCCGCCGCGGTCCACCATGCCCGCCGTGAGCATCCACGCCGCGTCCGACGCGTAGCACTCCACCGCGGCGAGCGCGATCTTCTTCTGGATCATCTCGAACGACGCGATGGGCCGCCCGAACTGCTCGCGCTGCTTCGCGTACGCAATGGCCTCGGCCATGATGCGCCGCGTGCCGCGCGACGAACCCGCCGCCAAGCCCAAGCGGCCGGAATTGAGGATCTCGAGGGCGATCTTGAACCCCGCACCCACCTCGCCCAAGCGATCCTCCACCGGCACCTTCACGTGCTCGAAGGTCACCGTGCGCGTGTCGCTGGCCTTGATGCCCATTTTCGCTTCGGGGGCGCCGAGCGTGATGCCGGGCGCGTGTGCGTCGACGATGAATGCGGTGACGCGGTCCTTCTTCTTGCCGTCGACCTCGACGGGCACCTGCGCGAACACGGTGAACAGCCCCGCGTAACCGGCGTTGGAGATCCAGATCTTCTGGCCGTTCATCACGTAGTGCGTGCCGTCAGCGCTCAGCACCGCGTTGGTGCGCATCGCCTTGGCATCAGAGCCCGAGCCCGCCTCCGTCAGGCAGAAGCCCGCCACCGTCTCGCCACTCGCACAGCCGGGGAGGTACTTGGCCTTCTGCGCCTCGGTGCCGAACAGCGTGATGCCCTTGCAGCCGATCGACTGGTGCGCGCCGAAGTACACCGCCAGCGACGCATCCGTCTCGCCCACCGCGCCGAAGATGCGGCTGAAGTACAGCGCTGACGCGCCGAACCCGCCGTATTCCTCGGGGATGTTGATGCCCATCATACCCAGCTCGTGGAACGCGGCGCGCATGGAGTCGGCGAACTTGCCGTCGTGATCGTGCCGGGCGCGGTCGATATGCTCGTCGGCGAAGGCCTTGAGTGAGTCGAGCACCATCGTCAGCGACTCATGTTCCTCGGCCGACAGCTCGGGGAAGGGGAAGATGAGGTCTTCGCGGATCTCCCCGAGGAACAGCCCCTTGGTGAAGGACGGGTTGTGGTCGGGGTCGGCGAGGTGCGGCGTGCTGGCCATGGGCGCATCCGGTGCGAGAGTCTGCGTCAAACCTAACGCCCTTTAGTATCGGCTGGTGCAGGCATTACCATCCTCGGGTGCCCACGCCTGGCTTCTCCTTCGCCCTCACCGCCACCGACGGCCGCGCCCGCGCGGGCGTGTTCACGACGCCCCACGGCCCCGTGACGACCCCAGCGTTCATGCCGGTGGGGACGCACGGCGTGGTACGCGGGCTCGCCATGGAGGAAGTCGCTGCCGCGGGCGGCCAGATGATCCTCTCCAACGCCTACCACCTGTACCTACGACCCGGGGATGAGGCCGTGCGCGGTTTCGGCGGGCTCCACGCGTTCACGCGCTGGCCCGGGCCCATGCTCACCGACTCGGGCGGCTTCCAGGTGTTCTCGCTGGCCAAGTTCCGCGAGGTGTCGGAGGCGGGCATCACCTTCCGCAGTCACCTCGACGGATCGTTACACGAATACACACCCGAGCGCGTGATGCGGATCGAGCGCAACATCGGCGCCGATGTCATCATGCAGCTCGACGAGCTCATCGCGCAGCCCGCCGAACACGCGGCGACGCAAGCGGCGATGGAGCGGAGCTTGCGCTGGTTGGCGCGCTGCCGCGCGGCGCACGAGCAGATCGCGTACGACGATCCGCCGCCGCACCCGCAGTCGCTGTTCCCCATCGTGCAGGGCGGCACGCACACGGATCTCCGTCGCGCATCCGTCGCCGGCATCTTGGGCACCGATGAGTGGGATGGCATCGCGATCGGCGGCGTCTCCGTCGGCGAACCGAAGCCCGTGATCTACGACGTGCTCGCCACCTGCGACCCGCTGCTGCCCACCGACAAACCGCGCTATGTGATGGGCGTCGGCTTCCCCGACGATCTGGTGGAGGGCGTGGCGCGCGGCATCGACCTCTTCGACTGCGTGGCGCCGACGAAGATGGGTCGCGATGGATCAGCCTTCACGCCCGACGGCACGGTACAGGTCCGGCAGAGTGCGTTCCGCACGAGCACGCGCCCGCTCGTCGAGGGCTGCCCGTGTCCGGCGTGTACGCGGTTCGACCGGGCGTACCTGCGCCACCTGTTCGCGGCGCACGAGGACTACGGCCCGCGGTTGGTCGCGCTGCACAATCTCACGGTGCTGCACACGCTCTTGCGCGAGGCGCACGCGGCGATCCACGCGGGGACATACGCGAGCTGGAGCAGCGCATGGCTCGCGCGCTATCGCGAGGGCGCACGGACCCCAGCGCCCGCCGCGAACGACTGAGGGGCGGAGCGCCGTAGCGCCCCGCCCCTCATCACTTCATCCGATCATCCGGATGATCAGTCGACCTTCAACATCTTGGTGATCTCGTCGCGCGCGTCCTGCAGGTGCGTGCGCGAGACGCGGTCCGACGTCCGGCCGATCGCAGCCGCCAACTCGCGGTCGAGGATCCGCATTTCGTCCTTGAGCAGACCACGGAAGTCACGGGCCGAGGCGCCGCCACCACCGGGGAGACCCGCCAACGCGGCCGGCGCCGGCGCCGGGTTGATCTTGCTCGCCATCGCGTCGAGGTACGCGGCCTGCAAACGACGACGATAGGCGTCGATCGGCTGGCCGGCGTAGATCTCCTTCCAGAGACCACGACGGAGGTCCGTCAACATCTCGCCGAGCGTGTAGACAGTGGCCTTGTTCGTGGCCAACTGCTCCTGCTCGACCATGCGCTGCAACTTGGCATTGGACACCAACGCGCCCAACGAACGCGACTGCGCGCCGGTGATGCGGTTGAGGTTGCCGTCCGACTCGATCTTGCCGAGCACTTCCGGGAGGATCAAGTACTGCGGCGTGGCGAACACCTCGTTGAGGAGGAAGTTCATGGCCGCCTTCTGACGCGCCTTCGGCACCGTGACCCACACCGGGCCCGACTGGCCGACGACCTTCTCCTGCTTGTCCGACCCACCGACGATCCGCGTCACGTGGTTGGCCTCAGTGGCCCACTGACCGATGACGTTGCTGTACGTGCCACGCAGCAACGAGTAGTCGGCGAATGCATCCGTGGTGGCGGCGGGCGTGACGAGCTTCATGATGCGCGCGATGTTCTTGAAGCCAAGCGCGGTCGCGCGGGCGGCATCGGCATCGCCGATGGCTTCGGACTGCTCGCCCGGATCAGCACCGCCCGCACCAGCGTCGCTGGCGAAGCGGAACCACGGGGTCGCGTCCTGCAAGCGCGCCCACTGATCGAGCGTGCGCTGTTCGTCTTCCGGCGTGCGGGCGCCCGGGATCGGCTTGTAGCCCCACATCACGGCGTACTTGTCATACGGACCGACCTTCGGGACGAGGTCGCCCAAGGCGATGCCATCTTCCGGCTGCGCGACATAGTTGAAGCGCGCGTAGTCCATGATGGACGGCGAGTGGCCCATCTTGGCGACCCACGTCTTGGAGCGGAGCGAGTCGAGCGGGTACATCGAGCTGCCCTTGAAGTTGTGCGGGAAGCCCAACGTGTGACCGACTTCGTGCGCGACGACGAACTGCACCAAGCGCCCCATCAGATCCTTCGGGAAGGGGAACTTCTGCGCGCGCGGGTCGAGGTGTCCGACCTGCGAGAAATACCAGTTGCGCTGCAGGTCCATGATGTTGTGGTACATCTGGACGTCGGCGTCGATGATCTCGCCGGTGCGCGGGTCCGTCGTGGACGGACCGACCGCGTTGGCGACGGCGCTGGGGAGCCAGCGGACCATGGCGACGGTGGCGTCCTCACCCGAGAAGTCGGCGTCGTTCGGCGCGTCAGCCGCGACGATGCCCTTGGCGAAGCCGGCTTCTTCGAACGCGGCCTGCCACTCATCGATGCCCGCCTTCACCCACGGCACCAGCCAGCCCGGCGTGGCCGGATCGACGTAGTACGTGATGGGCTTCTTGGGCACGCAGAGGTTGCCGACCTTCTGGTCGGAGCACTCCAACCGCCAGCGCGCGATGTAGCGGCGCTGCGTCACGCGGAGCTCGGACGAGCCGAAGTCCTGCTTGGTCTCGCCGAAGTAGCCGACGCGCGCATCCAGCAAACGCGGCATCATCGGGTTGTCCGGGAGGCGCACGATCGAGAACGTGTAGCTCTGCGTCGTGTGGCCCGGCGCCCCACCCCGTCCGCCCGGCGCCGGCAGGCCGGCGGCCTGCGGCGTGAAGGTCTGCACCGCCGTGACGTTCACGTTGCGCGAGAACGCCGCGAACTTCTCGACGTACGAACGATCCGCCGCCACCGTGGCGCGCTGCCCGTTGGCCGTGAACTCCGGGATGCCACCCGTGAACATGCGGGTCACGTCGATCACGGCCGCGCTGTCGGCGCCATACGCGGCGACCGGGAACGAGGCGATGATCGGGAACTTGCTGATGAGGTCCATCGCCAGCTTGCCGAGCAAGGTCGAGTCGGTGGCCACGTTATTGAACTGCACATCCCGCATGTAGATGCGGTTGCCGCGGCGCTCGAAGCGGATCACGCGATCCGGGCCGAGGGTACCGCTGATGTCCACGCTGGTCGTCGTGCCGGCGAGGACCGTCGTGATGACGAAGTCCTTGTCGATCTGGGAGGCCGGGATCTCGAAGAACAGGGTCTGGCCGACCTGATGGACGCCGAAGACGCCCTTCTTGGTGGTCGCGCGGCTGGTGATGACCTGCGCGTACGGACGCGGAGCCGGCTCGCCCGGCGTGGCGCCGGCGCCGGGGCCGCCGGCCCCACCGCCCTGTCCAGGGCGGGCCGTCGAGTCAGGAGTCGGGGCCGGCGCGCCGGCGCCACGTCCACCACCAGCGGCGGGCGTGGGGGTCGGGGCTGGCGGTGGAGCCGTGCGGCACGAGGCGAACAACAAGCTCGCCGCGGCCATCGTGAGTACGCGAGTGCGCATGTGCGGGGGTGGGAATGGGTGATACGGGCGGCCCGTGGCCGCAGAACAACCTCTCAAGTCTAGGGGCAGGACCACGGGAGGGGGAGTCGCCTCGTCCCACCGAGCCGCACGGGAGGGGCAGTTCGATGATCTCGAGACCCCGGCGATCCGCGCGCTGGACGACGACGAGGCGCGTCCCGAGGCCCCCCCCCTGAAGGTGGCGGAGGGTAGTTTCAGGGTCATGTCTGAGACCACCTACTTCCGTCGCACCCTCGTGCGGGTGCTCATCGTACAAGCGCTCACCCTGATGGTGTTGGGGTGGCTGCATTGGACCTTCGGACGCTGAGGGCCCCATGCACTGGCTGAATTGGGTCATCGTCGCGGTCTATATCGCGTACGTCGTCATCGACGGGCTGCGTCGGACCAAGAACACGACCAATATCGAAGGCTACTTCCTCGCCAGCCGCAGCCTGCCGTGGTGGGCGGTCGGCCTCTCGGTGATGGCCACGCAGTTGTCCGCGGTCACGCTGATCGGCACGACGGGCCAGGGCGCCACCGACGGGATGCGCTTCGTCCAGTTCTACTTCGGGCTCCCCATCGCGATGGTGATCCTGGGCGTGACGATCGTCCCGTTCTTGCACGCGGCCAAGGTCTTCACCGCGTACGAGTTCCTCGAGCGTCGCTTCGACGCCAAGACGCGCTCGCTAACGAGCTTCCTCTTCTTGCTCTCACGGGGCATGTCGTGCGGCGCGATCATCTCGGCGCCGGCCGTCGTGTTCTCGGCGATCTTCGGCTGGCCGCTGCTCTACAGTGTGGCGTTGATCGGCGTGCCGACGGTCGCGTACACGATGATCGGCGGCGTGCAGGCCGTCACGTGGGCCGACGTGAAACAGATGGTCGTGATCGTCGCCGCCCTGTTCGCCATCGTCGTGACGTTGCTGGTGCAGCTCCCGGTGACGCCGATGGAGGCGTTGCAGGTGGCGGGCGCCACGGGGCGTCTCGATGTGTTCGACTTCCGTTTCAGTCTCACCGAGACGTACACGTTCTGGTCGGGCATCCTCGGTGGCACGTTCCTGATGCTCTCGTACTTCGGGACGGATCAGAGCCAGGTGCAGCGCTACCTCACCGCCAAGTCGGTGGACGAAGCGCGGAGCTCGCTGTTGATGAGCGCCTACTGGAAGATCCCGCTCCAGGCGCTGGTGCTCTTGGTGGGCGTGCTGATCTTCGTGTTCTATCTGTTCACGAAGCCGCCGCTGCTATTCAACCCGGCGCACGAGCGCGCCGTGGCGTCGGCCGCACCTGCGGAGTGGGCAGACCTGCAGCTCCGCTACGATGTGGCCACGCAGATCCGGCAGCAGGCGACGGACACGTACGTCCTGAAGGACTATCCCGCCGACATCCCGGGCATCGAGGGCATCGCGCGGGAATCGTTCGTCGAGAGCGTCAACGACGCCGAAGCCGTCCGCACCGAGGCCCTCGCGCTCGCCGGCAAGGTCACGGGCGAGAACACGCGCGATGTCAATTACATCACGCCGACGTTCGTGCTGGACCAGTTACCGCTCGGGCTCGCGGGGTTGTTCATCGCCGCGCTGCTCGCGGCGGCGATGTCGAGCATCGCCGCGGAGCTCAACTCCCTTGCGACGGCGACGGTGATCGACTTCTACCGGCGCTGGGCCAAGCCCGTGGCGACCGATGCGCATTACCTGCGCGTCTCCAAGGTCGCCACCGCAGGCTGGGGGATCTTCGCCTGTGTGGTGGCCACGTATGCGGCCACGCTGGGCTCGCTCATCGAGGTCGTGAACCGATTCGGCTCGTTCTTCTACGGCTCGATCCTCGGCGTGTTCATGCTGGCGATGCTCAAGCGCCCCACGGCGCTCGGGGCGTTCGTGGGCCTGATCAGTGGCATGGGCGCCGTGGCGGCGGTGTCGGTGTACGCGCCGCAGATCTCATTCCTGTGGCACAATGTGGTCGGCGCGGTGACCGTGGTGGTCGTGGGCTCGGTGCTGAGCCTGTTCGGTGGCCGCGCCGCCGCGACCGCTTAGTTCTTCAGCAGATACTCGACGGTGGCCACCACGCGCACCGTCTTGACGATCTGACTCGCTTCGGAGATCCCCTGCGCTTGGTCGCGCGGGAGGATCTCGAAGTAGCCTTGGTTCGCCTGCCGAATGCCGCTCACCGTCGAGCGGGAGTCCCGCGCGAACTGTTCGGCGGCTTCGCGGGCGCGCGCCGTCGCCTCGGCGATCATCTCCGGCTTGAGTGC
>JBEIVF010000232.1:0-2962 GCA_040374005.1 Gemmatimonadaceae bacterium
CCGAGCTCGCGCATCCGCCGCTTCAAGAACACGGCGAGGTCGCTGTCCTTCGTGACCCCGGGCACGACGGTGGCATACGCCTCACGCTCTAACTGCTCGGTCAGCACCGCAGCGCGGCGCATGATGTCGATCTCAGCAGGCAACTTCTTGTCGAGCCAATAGCTGACCAACTCCGCCGACGACACGAGCCGCGCCGAGAGCTCAGGGCCGAGGGCGCGTTCGAGCGCCGCCTTCTGTGTGGCTGAGAGTCCATCGGCCATGGCCAGGTTGCCACTGTTGATGGCGATGCGTGCTGGGTTCGCCGCGCGGAGCCGATCCGCCACACCACCGAAGGGGCCACCGGTCTCTGCCGTGTACGCGACGACCGAGTCATGCACGGCCAGTTCGCGGAGGGCGATCACTTCGCCGAAGCCGGCGAGGATGAGCGACCGCACACGGTCTCCCTCGCGTAAGAACAGGATGGCCGAGGGCGCGCCCGCGTTCTCGCCGCCTACGTGGGCCGCGAGTGGATCGTTCGCATTCTCGCGCACGATGACGACCCACGCATCGACGTTGGCGCGCGTCATGGCGGCGGGCAGGAGCGTGCGGATGCGTTCGGCCCGGATGGCGGGCCACGGCGAAGGCCCGGTGAAGTCGGGCGTGGATGGCTGCGCCGCGAGGGCGGCGGGCAGGGCGAGGAGGAGGGCGAGGTAGCGCATAGGAAAGGAAAATAGCGGGGTGGCCGGGGGCCGCCGTTGAGGCCGGATAGCGGGATGCGGCTCGCGGAGGCAGTTTATCGGCATGCTCTCACTCCTCCTCGCCGCCACGCTCGCGGCCACCGCGCCGGCTGATTCCATCACGCCGAAGGATCTGCTCGACCTCAACACCGCCTCCGTCAGCGACTTGAGCGCTGACGGCCGGTGGATCGCACTCACCGT
This sequence comes from Gemmatimonadaceae bacterium, assembly GCA_040374005.1. Lineage (GTDB taxonomy): Bacteria > Gemmatimonadota > Gemmatimonadetes > Gemmatimonadales > Gemmatimonadaceae > DASRAP01. The sequence goes on from JBEIVF010000232.1 coordinate 918, forward strand.
CAGCCACCGCCGTGATGGATTGGGGGCCGACGCCTCGCGCGAGGGCGACCCGACGTACCTGCGTGTCACGCCGGTGCAATTGTACGCGGTGGATGCCCGATCGCTCGAGCGGCGTCCGGTCTTTGCGGGCAAGCGACCCGTGCGGGGCGCGACGTGGTCGCCGAATGGTGACCGGCTGGCGTATCTCGAACTGGTGAACGACCGCCTCGTCATCGTCGTGTGGGATCGGGTGAGCGGACGCACGGTGACGTCGCGCATGCCCGCCGACAAGTACGTCGCCGAGAACAGTGAGCTCCGGTGGAACGGCGCGGGCGATGCCCTCTTCTTCTCGCTCCGCGCAGACGCGTGGCGCACGACCACCCGCGCGAATTTCGAGCGGCTCGTGCGTGGACCGATCACGCATCTCGGCTCGCCGACGCGCGAACCGTTCCTGCCGTGGGATGCGCAGCGTCGCGAAGGCAATCGCCGCGCGATCGCGTCGTGGCAGGTGGCGTCGCAGCAGGTCACCACGTTGATCCCCGAGACGATGATCGGCAGCTGGGGCGCCTCGCCTGACGGCACCCGCCTCTGGTGGAACGACGATCTGACGAACAAGACGGAGTATGGCGCCGGCGGCCGCGACGAGCGGCTGATGGTGCGCGCGCCAGGCGACACGGCCGCGCGCGTGCTCTTCCCCGCGTTGCGCGGCATCAGTGTCCAGTGGACCGCCAGCGGCGAACGCTTCTTCTACAGCCGTGATGGCGCCATCTGGATGGGGCGCCTGGCCGCGCGCGGGAGCGCCGACACTGCGCGCCGCCGCATCGTCGCTCCGGACTCCATCCCGTCCAGCGACACCTCGCGCGCGGCCCGCGAACGCCGCGCGCAGTCGCGGTGGACGTTGGTGCGGACCGCACCCGCTGGCGATGCCTTCATCGCGCAGCGCACCGATGCGCTGTATCTCGTCGACACGCTCGGGCGCACGACACGCATCGTCGCGCTACCGGACTCGACGGATCAGGGGGCCGCACGCCCCAGCGTCACCGCCTGGACCGAAGACGGTCGCTATGTGTTCCTCACAGCCAACGCGCGCGACAAGTGGGAGCGCGCTGTCCTCCGGTGGGATCGCACGACCGGCACGCTGACGGACCTCGCCCGCGACACGCAGTTCCGCACTGGTATCCAGACCTCACGCGATGGCGCGACCATCGCGATGAACATCGCGCCGGCCAACAGCCCAGCCGATCCGTACGTCACCGACGCGTCGTTCAGCACGCCGCGCCGCATCATCGAGGCCAACCCGCAGCTGGCCCGCCTCCCGCGGGCCCGCACGGAGCTCTTGCGCTACCTCGACGCCGATGGGACCCCGCAGTGGGGCGTGCTGTACCACCCGACCACGGGGGACCAAGCCAGCGCCGACGGTGTTCATCATCTACGAGTCCTTCTTCGACGACACGTGGGACGCCACCGCCAACATGCTCGCCTCGCGCGGCTATGCCGTGGTCAAGCCGAGCGTGAGCTTCGAGATCGGCTTCCCCGGCGACGCGTGGATCAAGGGGGTCACCGCGGCGGCGAACCACGTGATCGCGATGGGCGTCGCGGACTCCGCGCGTCTTGGTGTACACGGCGGTAGCTACGGTGGCTATGCGACGAACCTGCTCGTCACGCAGACCAAGCGCTTCAAGGCCGCGATCAATATCTCGGGCAAGGTCGATGTGATCTCGTTCTACACCGACTCGCCGCGCCTCGGCATCCGCAACATGAGTGCCGCCGAGCGGAGCCAGGATCGACTGGGCGCCACGTTGTGGGAGCAGCCCCAGAAGTACTGGGAGCACTCGGCCGTGATGTACGCGGATCGCATCACGACGCCGTTGTTGCTGCTGACGGGTGGTGAGGATCACAACGTGCCGGCGCTCAACACCCGCGAGATGTACTACGCGCTCCGTCGCCTCGGGAAGGAAGTGGAGTGGGTCAACTATGTGAACGGTGGACACGGCACCCCGAACACCACCGAGGCCGAGTTCACGCACTTCAACGAGCAGATCCTCGGGTGGTACGACCGCTGGCTC
>JBEIVF010000281.1:0-2279 GCA_040374005.1 Gemmatimonadaceae bacterium
CGCCCGCGCCGCCGTGGCCGCGTGGCTCGAAGGCGGTGATCCGCCGTTGCCCTCCGACGTCGAGGCCCGCGCGCACCGCCGGTTGCTGCGCGAGTTCGTGCAGCAGCACTTGGGCGATGGTCGTTCCCTCCGCGCGTTCGCGGTGTGGGAGCACGGCGAGTGGCAGGCGCGATGATCATCGGCACCGCGGGGCACATCGATCACGGCAAGACGATGCTCGTCCGCGCCCTGACCGGCGTGAACACCGACCGGTTGCCGGCCGAGCAGGCGCGCGGGATCACCATCGAGTTGGGCTTCGCCCCCGTCATACTCGGAGGTGTGCAGAGTAGCATCGTCGATGTGCCGGGCCATGAGGCCTTCGTGCGCACGATGGTGGCGGGTGCGGTGGGCATCGACGCGGCGTTGCTCGTCGTGGCGGCGGACGATGGCATCCGTCCGCAAACGATGGAGCACGTCGCCATCCTGCGCCTGCTCGGCGTGACCCGGGGTGTGGTGGCGATCACCAAGGCAGATCGCGTGGACGCCGCGCGTCTCGCCGCCGTGATGGATGACGTGCGCACGCTCCTGCTCGTGGATCATCCCGCGCTCAGCGCGGTGCCCATCCTCGCCGTCTCGGCGACGACGGGTGATGGCGTCGAGGCCATTCGCGCCGCGCTCACCGACATCGCTGGCACGTTGGCCGCGCGCACGCAGGACCCACTCGTGCGTCTGCCCATCGATCGCGTGTTGTCGGTCACCGGCAGCGGCACCGTGGTCACCGGCACCCTGTGGTCGGGTCGCATCGCGGTCGGCGATACGCTGCGCCTGGCCGGCGCCGACTCGACGGTGCGCGTGCGCGGCGTGCAGCGGCACGGGGCAGAGGTGCGGGAAGGGCAGGCCGGCGAACGTCTCGCCATCGCGCTGGCGAACGTCGATCGCGAGGCGGTCATCCGCGGCGATGTGTTGCTCGGCGGCGATGGGTGGCAGACGACGAGCGTGCTACGCGCCGACGTGCACCTGTTGGCGACGGTCGCTGACGAACTCTCGCCACGAACGCGGGTGCGTGTGCATCTGGGCACGCGGGAGATCGGGGCCCGCGTGGTGGCACGCGGTGGTGTGCGCGCCGCGCTCGGCGTCGTACCCGTGCGCGTGGTGGTGGACGAACCGGTGGTGGCGCGCGCCGAGGATCGGTTCGTGATCCGTCGACTCTCGCCGCCCGCCACCATCGGTGGTGGTGTGGTCACGGACGCGGCACCCGATACCGGTCGCGTGCGGCCGTTCGGCCGGGCTGCGGCGTCGCCCGCCGAGCGACTCGGCGAGTTGGTCGACGACGCCAAGCTCCGCGGGGTGCCGCGCGCGGGGCTGGCCGTGCGTCTGGGGCCCATCGCGGTCGCGCCCGCCGAGATCATCGCGGTCGAGGATCGCTACGTGAGTAGCGCCGCGCTCCTGGCCGCGCACGAGCAGATCCGGACCTGGCTGCGCGAGTGGCACACCCGCTTCGCGACCGCGCCCGGCGCACCCTTGCCGCTGATCCCAGAGCTGCTCCATGTGGCCGCCGCGTTCGCACGGGCCATCCTCGACCGCATGGCGGATGTGGTGGTGGAGGGGGCCCTCGTGCGCCTGCGGACGTTCGCGCCCACGATCGACCATGCCCGTGATGCCGCCCAGGCTGCCGTCCTCCGTGATCTGGAGCAGGCCGGCATCGCCATGCCGGCCGTCAAAGAGTTGCTCGCCCAGCATGGCCCGCAGACCGAGGTGCTGCTCCGGCAGCTCCGGACCGAGGGGGCGGCGGTGCTGATCGGTCAGGATCGGTGGAGCACACCCACGGTGGTGCAGGGCGTCGCGCAGCGCCTCGTGCAGCAGGCGGTGCCGCTCCGCGACTACACGGCAAGCGAAATTCGGGATATGTTCGGGGTGTCCCGCAAGTACCTGATCCCGTGGCTGGAGTTTTGTGATCGTGAGGGGATCACCTTCCGGCACGGCGACCTTCGCCGCCTCGGCGCCCGGGCGCAGCGCGTGGCCGACGGGGATTCTTGACACTGCTCCCAGAGGACCCTACCTTGCAGTTGGGTCTCCACTTTTCCACAACGTACCAGGAGCGATTCAACCGGTCCTAACTTTGTCAGACTGGAGTACAACATGAGGTCACGCTGGACGGCACTTCTTGCGGTGCACGGTCGCCTGCAGTGCCCCCGCGGGCACGGTGGCCGACGCCACCGACTGCGACGACAGCCGCGCCGCAGTGTCCCCTGCGGGCACCGAGCGCTGCAACGGGCTGGACGACAACTGTGACGGCAGCG
>JBEIVF010000308.1:0-1733 GCA_040374005.1 Gemmatimonadaceae bacterium
AGCCGCACCGAGTACGACGAGATCCGCGTGCGTCGCGCTGAGCGGAACACCTCGGCGCCCAAGGCGACGTTCGAGCAGGCGCAGGCGAACCGCGCGCAGTTGGACTGGGTGGCGCATCCGCCGCCACAGCCACAGTTCGTTGGCGTGCGCACGTTCGACTCCTTGCCTTTGGAAGCGTTGCGCGAGCGCATTGATTGGACGCCGTTCTTCCAAACGTGGGAATTAGCGGGGCATTACCCAGCCATCTTGAACGATCCGGAGGTGGGTGAGAGTGCTCGCTCGTTGTGGGCCGATGGCCAGGCGTTGCTCGACCGCATCGTGCGCGATCAGCTCCTTACCGCGCGCGCCGTGCTCGGCTTCTTCCCGGCGGCTGGCGACGGCGACGACATCGCGCTGTTCACCGACGAGTCGCGCACGGCCAAGCAGGCCACGTTGCACATGCTCCGGCAGCAGATGGTGCGTGAGCCCGGTCGCCCTAACCGTTCGCTCGCCGACTACGTGGCCCCGGCCTCCGCTGGCGTGGCCGACTACCTCGGCGCGTTCACCGTGACGGCGGGTGTGGGTCTCGAAGCTTTGGTGGCCGAGTTCGAGGCGCAGCACGACGACTACAACGCGATCCTCGCCAAGGCACTGGCTGACCGGTTGGCCGAAGCGGCGGCCGAGTGGCTGCATGAGGAAGTGCGGCGCACTCATTGGGGGTACGCGCCGGGGGAGGCGTTGGACAACGCGGCGTTGATCAAGGAGCAGTACCAGGGGATTCGTCCGGCCCCGGGGTACCCGGCGTGCCCGGACCACACGGAGAAGGCGATGCTGTTCAGCATCCTGGAGAGCACTGCCCGGATCGGCGTGACCCTGACCGAGAGTTTTGCCATGTACCCCACGGCGGCCGTGAGCGGCTGGTACTTCTGGCACCCCGACGCGCAGTACTTCGGCGTGGGGCGGATCGAAAAGGACCAGGTGGAGGACTATGCCCGGCGGAAGGGGATGAGCGTGAAGGACGCGGAGCGGTGGTTGGCGCCTAATTTGGGGTACTGAGCCGGGGGCTCTGAGCGGAGCAGCGGGTTGCGACGTATAGTTTGTCGCACCCTTTCTCCCCCCATATGACCATCGGTCGTCCTTCCGCCTGGCTCCTCGGAGCCGCCGCGCTCTCGCTCGTCGCGCTGCCCCTCGGCGCCCAAACCTCCGTCAACGGCACCCGCGACCCGCGGCAGCGCCAGGACGCCGAGTTCGCCAAGTTCTACGCCGAGCAGACCGGCGACGCCAAGTTCGGCAGCCCGCTGGTGGACCACCTGCCGCTCGCGGCGGGGGTGCCCACGCCCAAGGACGTGCTGGGCTACTACATCGGCTCGCCCAAGAAGCTCACGTACTACGCCGACATCCTGAAGTACTACCGCGCGCTGGAGAAGGCGTCACCGCGGGTACGGATCGAGACCATCGGCAAGTCCGACGAAGGCCGCGAGTTGGTGGTGGTGTACATCTCGTCCGAAGAGAACATCCGCAACTTGGCCCGCAACAAGGCCAACTTGGCGACCATCGCCGACCCGCGCGGCAAGACGGACGCGCAGATCCGGCAGGTGATCACCGCGACCAAGCCGCACTACCACTTGATGGGCGGCCTGCACAGCGGCGAGACGGGCCCGTCGGAAGTGTTGATGGAGCTCGCGTATCGCTTGACGGTGGAGACCTCGCCGTTCATCTCGCAGATCCGCGACAACGTGATCGTGTCGATCACG
>JBEIVF010000014.1:0-18091 GCA_040374005.1 Gemmatimonadaceae bacterium
CACTCGTGGAAGCCGAGCTTCTCGAGCAATTCGAAGCCGTGGATGATGCCGCGTCCACCGCACCCACGACCCACTTCGGGGCCGCCAAGCTCCATCGCGAACACGCCGTCGCGCTTGAAGCACACATCAGAGATGGTGACCTCTTCGCCCGCGAGCTTCTTCTTGGAGCTGGTCTCGATGATGGTCGGACAGGCCCGGCCCCCGAAGAGCAGGGACGTCGTGTCGCTCTTGGGATCGCACCCGATGAGCAACACCTTCTTGCCCTGTTGCGCCATCATGTACGAGAGATTCGACAGCGTGAACGACTTGCCGATGCCGCCCTTGCCGTAGATCGCGATGATCTGCGTTTCCTTCTTGACACCGGTGGTCGACACGGCAGCGGGCTCGGCCGCGGCTTCATCGCGCAGGGAGCGGTGCAACTGCACGAGGGCGTTATCGCTCACGAGAGCTGTCTCCAGTCGAGGATCATCTTGACACAGTGGGGATCAGTGAACGCGGTCTCGTACGCCGATGCGGCCGCCGTGGCGGGCACCCGGTGCGTGATGAGACCATCGAGCGAGAGCGTGCCGGCCGAGGCCATGGCCGCCACCGCCGTGAGGTCGGTGTCCTTCCATTCAGCGGCGATGCGAAATCGGGCCTCGCGAAGGAAGGCCGGCGGGAAGGCGAAGTGCACCGGACGCTCGTAGAATCCCGCGAGGCAGATCTCGCCGCCGGGCGCGAGACGCATCACGAGCGTGTCGATGAGGTCGGGGTCGCCGCTGACGTCATAGATGGCGCGGTAATCGCGGCGCGGGTCGGTGTCTGGGTGGACGACATCGTAGCCCACGTGCCCCGTCGCGCGGATGGGATTGGTCTCCCACACGGTGGGCGCCCGCGACGGATCAGCGATGAGCGCGAGGCGCGCGAGCAAGCGCCCCAGCGCGCCGTGGCCGATGATGAGATCAGGTACAGCGCCCGCCGCGATCGCGTGTTGGGCCGTAGCCGCCAACGCGAGCAATGCGGCGTGATCACCGAGGGAATCCGCGAGCGGCGTCGCACGGGTGCCGGGGACGATCAGGTGACGGGCCGCGCCACCGAAGAGACCGCGCGCGTCGGTGTAGCAGCGCGCGCCAGGCACGAAGACGAGTTCGCCTTCGGTGCGTCCTGAGGTCGGACCCGCCGTACGCACACGACCCACCGACTCGTAGCCCGGCACGAGCGGATAGTCGAGACCAGGGAAGGGAGGCATGCGACCCGTGAACAACAGGCGCTCCGTCCCCGTGCTGATCCCGCTCCACGCTACGTCCACTACGATGTCGCTGTCCGTCGGTGCGATAAGCGCGAGGCTCCGCATCGAGAGGACTTCGGGTCGTTCAAATACGACGGCGACCGTCTCCAACTCTCCCCCTTCCCACAAATGGTGCGTGACCGGTTGTTCGGTCACGCTGTAAATTGTATATGACGCCACCAACCGTCAAGAGTTATTTACACATGGGCAGTTAACCCCCCAGTTCCTGACATAATTTTCCCCCTCAACACACCATTATATAGTAGCGATGCCAGGTTGGCACTTGAGCGCGCCCGGTCATAGTGACCGATTTGCTCGGCTACCAACGTGCCTCAAGGACCCCCGCTTGGAACGGGCAACGGGGGCCCGCTCCATCCCCTCAAGCGGCAGGTCCACCCGCCGCGCGATCGGTCGCGTCAGCGACGGAGATGACAGGATCGGGTGCGCTCATGATGATGCGCGCGACGATACCAGTTTGGACATAGGGCTGTCAAGTTTAGTTGACGTTCGGTATTGTTGGGAACGTGTACGACCGGGGGGTTCCCCGGACCATTTCTGGCAACCGGAGCGCGCGCGTGGGACTCGTATTTCCGTTCTCGGCCATCGTGGGACAGGACGAGATGAAGCTGGCCCTGACCATCGCGGCGGTGGATCCCAGTGTCGGTGGGGTGATGGTCTTCGGGGATCGCGGGACGGGGAAGTCCACGGCGGTTCGGGCGTTGCCGGGGGTGTTGCCGGCCATGTCGGTGGTGAAGGGCTGCCCCTACCAGTGCGACCCCGGGGTAATGAGCCCCGCGTGTGCGACGTGTCCGGGACGCGCCGCCGGGAAGGAGGCCAAGGTCCCCGTGCCGGTGGTGGACCTTCCGCTCGGGGCGACGGAGGATCGCGTCGTCGGGGCGCTCGATCTGGAACGCGCGTTGTCGCGCGGGGAGAAGGCCTTCGAGCCTGGCCTGCTCGCGCGGGCCCACCGGGGCTTCTTGTATGTGGACGAAGTGAATCTCCTCGAGGACCACCTCGTCGATCTGTTGCTCGATGTGGCGCAAACGGGCGAGAACGTGGTGGAACGTGAGGGCGTGAGTGTGCGCCATCCAGCGCGCTTCGTGTTGGTGGGGAGCGGGAATCCTGAAGAAGGCGAGCTCCGGCCGCAGTTGCTCGATCGGTTCGGCTTGTCGGTCGAGGTGCGCACGCCCACGACGTTGGCGGTGCGCGTGGAGGTCGTGAAGCGGCGCGATGCGTTCGAGCGCGATCCCGAGGCCTTCATCGCCGCGTACCACAAGGACGACCTCAAGGTGCGGCGTCGGATCGAGAAGGGTCGCGCCACGCTGACGTCGGTGGACGTGAGCGACACGATGCTCGAGCAGGCCAGTCGGCTGTGCATGGCGCTGGGCACGGACGGGCTCCGTGGGGAGCTCACGGTGATCCGCGCGGCGCGTGCGGTCGCGGCGATCGATGGGAAGTCGCACGTCACGTTGTCGCATCTCACGGCGGTGGCGCCCCTCGCGCTGCGTCATCGACTGCGACGCAACGTGCTCGACGAAACGGGCTCGACGACGCGGGTCGAGCGCGCGATCGCTGAGGTCTTCGCGGTCTGACGCCGGTGTCCGTCGCGAGTGCAGCGCACGAGGGCGTGGACGCGGGTGCGTTCGCGGCCAGTGCGGCGGCGTTGCTGGCCGTCGCGCCCCGCGCGCTCGGCGGTGCGCTGCTGCGTGCGACATCGTACGAGGATGGCGCGTCGTGGGCGCAGCAGTTCGCCGCGCTGTTGCCCGAGGCCACGCCGGTGCTCCGTCTGCCGCCGGGGGTGACGGACGATCGCTTGATCGGTGGCCTCGATCTCGGGGCGACGCTCGCCACCGGGCGGCCGATCGCGGAGCGCGGGATCCTGTCGCGCGCGGATGGTGGCGTGGTCGTCGTGCCGGGTGCGGAGCGGCTCACGGCGCGCGTCGTGGCTGCGATCGCGAGTGCGATGGATATGGGGTCGATCCCGTTACAGCGCGATGGCATCAGTGCGATGCTCGATGCGCGTATCGCGGTGGTGGCGGTGGATGATGGTACGGACGACGAGACCGTCGCGCGCCCCCTGCGTGAGCGACTCGCGTGTTGGATCGCGTTGCCGCCGCGGTGGCGTGGAGCCGCCTGGCCGCTCCCCTCACGTGACGAGATCGTGGACGCGCGAGTGCGCTATGCGGCAGTGGTGGATACGGATGGTCGTGCGGCCGAGATCCTGACGTCCACGGCCATGGTGCTCGGGATCGACTCGCTGCGCGCGCCCGTCCAGGCCCTCGCGGCCGCGCGTGCGGCCGCGGCGTTGGCGGGGCGCCTGACCGTCAGCGACGAGGATATCGCGTTGGCGGCCCAGGTGACGCTCGCGCCGCGCGCGACGCGCTTGCCGCCGCGCGCGGACGAGCCGCCGCCGCCACCACCGCCGGATGAGGCGCCGCCCGACCGTGCCGATGACGCCCCGAGTGAGAGCGGCGAGGAGACGCGTCCGCTCGAGGATCAAGTGCTGGACGCGGTACTCGCGGCCCTGCCGCCCGAGTTGTTGGACGCGTTGACGCAGCCGCAGGATCGCTCAACGAAGGAATCGGGGCGCACCGGGCTGGAGAAAGCGGGTACCCAACGCGGTCGTCCGGTGGGCACGCGTCGCGGGCTCCCGCGTGGTGGTGCGCGGTTGCACGTGCTCGAGACGCTCCGCGCGGCGGCGCCGTGGCAACGCCTGCGTCCCGCGCCGCCGGGTGGGGCGACGGTCGCGGTGCGCAAGGAGGACTTCCGTGTGCGGCGATTCATCGAGCGCGCGGGGCGCACGGTGATCGTGGCGGTGGATGCGTCCGGGTCGGCGGCACTCAATCGGCTGGCCGAAGCCAAGGGCGCGGTCGAGTTCCTGTTGGCGGAGAGCTATGCGCGGCGCGATAAGGTGGCGCTGATCGCATTCCGCGGCAGCGCGGCCGAGTTGTTGCTGACGCCCACGCGCGCGTTGGCGCGGGCGCGACGTGAACTGGCGGCCTTGCCCGGTGGCGGCGGCACGCCGCTCGCGTCGGGTATTGCGATGTCGTTACAGTTGGCTGAGCAGTCGCGTCGGGCCGGCAGTGTGCCGACGATCGTGATCCTCACCGATGGGCGGGCGAACATCGCGCAGGATGGATCGCCGGGACGCCCGCAGGCCGAGGAGGACGCGCGGACGAGTGCGCGACTGGTGCGCGCGCGTGGCGTGGCGGCGTTGCTCGTGGATTGTTCGCCGCGCGGCGAAGCGTTGGCGCGTGAGCTGAGTACGCTGATGGGGGGCACCTATGTGGCGCTTCCGGTCGCGGATGCTCGTACGATGGCGACGGTGACGCGCGCGGTGGTCGAGCGCTCGACGTGACGCGGCCCGCGCTCGGTCGACGTCCTTCGCTGCTGGCCTTCGGCCGCGCGGCGGTGATCGTCACGGCCTTCTGGTGGTTGGCCACGGGCCTGATCTTCATGGCGCAGCGGCGTGGCACCGCCGCGGCGCTGGGCGTGGGCATCGCGTCCGTGCTCGCGCTGGTGGGGTTGTGGGTGGTGTGGCGCGACCGCGATCGTGTCGACGGGGTGGGGGCGACGCGCTCGTTCTTCGGCGGGGCCGCCGTGTGGGCGTGGGTCAGCACGGTGTTCCTCGCGGGGTGGATCGTGGGTCCGGAGCTGGCGGTCGCGACGGGCGCGCGCGGGAGTTGGACGCTCGCGTTGGAAGCGATCCACGCCACGCTGTACTCCGATGTAGTGGGCCTCGTGCTCCTCGCGGCCGTGGCGCTGGCCACCGGACGGGGCACGAACCGCGTCGGACTCTGGACGTACATGATCTTCTGGGGGGCGCAGCAGAGCGCCAAGCTGAACATCTTCTTCGGGGTCCTGAACCCTGGGGAGGCGTTCTTCCCTCCACACTTGGCGTTCCTGACGCAGTACTTCGGTCCGCACGCGAACAGTTGGTTGGTGTTCGTGTCGATCCTGGCTCTCGGGGGAGGCGCGGTGTGGAGCGGGTACCACGCGATCACGGCCACGACCACGTATCACCGGGTCGGACGGGCCTTCTTGGCGACGTTGCTGGGCCTCGCGGCCTTCGAGCATGTGGTGCTCGCGCTTCCGCTGGAGCTTCCCCTGTGGGATGTTTTCCTACGATGGCGGAGCGCGTGAGTCGCGCCCCGCGCCTGCTGACTCACTGCTCCGGACCATGATCACGACCATCCATACTCCCCACGCGCCCACGCCCGCTGGCCATTACTCGCAAGGGGTGGTGCACAACGGGCTCGTGTACGTGGCGGGCCAACTGGGGATCGATCCCGCTCGCGCGGGGCATGCTCCCGATGACATCGAGTTGCAGACCGAGATCACGCTGCGCAACGTGGCGGCGATCCTCGTGGCGGCCGGGAGCGACCTCCACTACGTGCTCTCGATGACCATCTATGTGGCGGACCTCGGGGATTGGGCGCGGATCAACGGCGTGTACGCGCGCATCATGGGCGACCACAAGCCGGCGCGCGCGGTGATCCCCGTCAAGGATCTGCACTACGGCTTCGGGATCGAGATCCAGTGCACGGCCGCGGTGGCCCTCCGCTGATGTTGGATCGCCCGCTCGCGGACCACGCGATCCTGATCACGGGTGCCTCGAGTGGGATCGGGGCCGAGCTTGCCGTACAGTTGGCGGCCCAAGGCGCGTGGTTGGTGCTCACGGCGCGCCGCGATCACGAGCTCGATGTGGTGGCCCAGCGATGCATCGCGCTCGGTGGTCGCGCCGTATACGTGGTGGGTGACATCACGGACCCCGTGCACGCCGAGCATGTGGTGCAACGCGGGCTCCAGGCCTACGGTAAGTTGGACATCATCATCTGTAATGCCGGGCTCGGGGGGCACTTTCCCGTGGGCGCGGTGACGGATCTCACGGTGTACGAGCGGATCATGCGCGTGAACTATCTGGGGGCGGTGTACGTGACGCACCACGCGTTGCCGCATCTGCGGGCGTCACGCGGACGGATCGTGTCGGTCTCGTCGCTCGCGGGCAAGACGGGTGTGCCGATGCGGGCGGCGTATGCGGCGAGCAAGCACGCGATGCAGGGCTTTTTCGACTCGTTGCGCATCGAACTCGCGGACAGCGGGGTCACCGTCACCTCCATCTGCCCGGGCTTCGTGCAGACGCCGATCCGCGAGCATGCGCTCGGGGCCGATGGCGCACCGCGCGGCACCAGTCACATCCGGGAGCAGACGGCGATGACCGTGGAGGAGTGCGCGACGGCATCCATCGCGGCGATCGTGGACCGCAAACGCGAGCTGGTGATGACGACGCGCGGCCGGGTGGGCGCGATGCTCCGTCCGCTCTTCCCAGGGCTGATCGATCGGGTCGTGGCGAAGGCCGTGCAGGAGGGGCGTACGTGACGCCGCGGGCGGGGGTGGCAACGCGGCGGCGCTGCGGATCGTGCTGATCTACGCGGCGGCTCACTCGTAGCGGAGCGCGTCCACTGGGATCAATCGGGACGCGCGTCGCGCGGGGATGACCCCGAAGACGACACCGATCGCGATGCTCACCACCACCGCGATGGTCGATATGTTGATCGGGATCTCGGGCGCGAGTCCGAGGAGTAGCGAGACGCCGGACGCGCCGATGATGCCGACCACGATGCCGAGCACCCCACCGATGCCCGTGAGCGTACCGGCCTCGACGAGGAACTGCACGAGGATGTCGCGGCGGGTCGCGCCCATCGCGCGGCGCAGGCCGATCTCTTGGGTGCGGTCCGTGACGGACACCATCATCACGGCCATCACACCGATGCCACCGACGAGGAGCGCCACGGACGCGAGGACGATCATCACGAGGAAGAACGCGCCCGTCAGCTGATTGAAGGTGTCGAGGATCTGATCCTGGGCGATGAGGTCGAACGTGTTCTCATCCCGCGGACGGAGGCCACGCATCTCGCGCAGCGCGATCGTCACCGCACCCTGCGCATCGCGCATGCGCACGCCGTCGTGCGGCTTGACGGGGATCCACAGCGCCTGCGTCTTGTCGAGGCGGAATTGCCGGTCGGCCATGATGAACGGCACGATCGCGCCCACCTCGGAGCCCGGCGGCGTGAAGATGTTCGCCGGTGGCTCATACAAGCCGACGACCTCCGCCGGCCGTCCGGCGATCTGCACCGTGCGACCGAGCGGATCGATGTTGCCGAACAGTTGTCGGGCGCGGTTCGCGTTGAGCACGACGACGGCGCGGCCGCCCGTGAGTTCTTGGCGCGTGAACCACCGACCGCCGACGAGCTCGCCGCCTTGGATCTCGGTGAAGCGATCGTCCGCGCCGAAGATCGCGACTTGGGGCGTGCGCGTCCCGCCGTACTCCAAGCTCCCGATGATCTGTCCCCACAGCGACGCGTACGCGATCTCGGGGAGGGCGCGAATGCGGCGCACCTCATCCAGTTGCAGATCGGGACGGATCCGGACGTGCCGTGGCAGGTTGTTGGGGTCCATTGGCGTGGACGACCACACCTTCATCACGTAGAACGTGTTGGGGCCGGCGATCTCGAGCTGGTACAGGATGCTGTTCTGCACGCTGCGCACGAGCGTGGCCATCGTGACCACCGTGGCCACGCCGATCACGACGCCGAGGATGGTCAGCGCCGAGCGCAACGGCGAACCGCGCAACGACGAGAGCGCGACGCCGAAGTTCTCCGTGATGGTGTCGACACCGAGTCTGCGGAACATCAGTCCTTGTGCAAAGCGGAGATGGGGTCGAGCTTGGCCGCCCGCCGGGCAGGGTACACGCCGAACGCGATGCCGACGACGAGCCCGATGGTGATCGCGAGCGCGATGGACCAGCCCGTCACGCGGGCGGGGAGCGGTGTGGTCGCCGCGAGGAGCGCCGCGAAGCCCCAGCCCAAGAGCGCCCCGAGGATCCCGCCCGTGGTGGACAGGACGATGGCCTCGACGAGGAATTGTCGTTCGATGTCGCGCGCCCTGGCGCCGACCGCTTTGCGGATACCGATCTCGCGCATGCGCTCATTGACCGCCATCAGCATGACGTTCATGATGACGATGCCGCCGACGACCACGCCGATCGACACCACGGCCGGGATCACGCTGAACAGGAGCGCGGTGATCTGCTTCCAGAAGCTCACTAGCGCCTCCGAGGTCTCGATCGAGAAGTCGTTGTCCTGCCCTGGACGCAATCGGCGACTGAGGCGCACCGCTTCCTCGGCGCGGGCCATCGCATCGGCGACCTGCTCGGCCTCGTCCATCTTCACCGAGATGGTCGTGGTGAGGCGACGGCCGTAGAGCATCTCGAAGCGCGACACGGGCAGCAGGATGAAGCCATCGAAACTCTGTCCGAGGACGCGCCCTTTGGGTTGCATCACGCCGACGATCTCGATCAGCTCGCGGCCCACGCGCACCGTGCGGCCGATCGGGTCGGTGCTCCCGAAGAGTTTGTCGGCGACCTCGCTGCCGAGTACGCCCACGGCACGGCGTTGCGTGACATCCACGTCGAGCAGCGGGCGACCGTCGCGCACGCGATAGTCCTGCACCACTTGGTATGCCGCGGTCACGCCGAAGACGGTGACGTCGCCGATCGTGGTGCCCTCCCAGCGGATGTCCGCGAGGGGCGTGGGCCAGCCGGACTGCACGGAGATGGCGCGCGCCTCGGGGACCGCGCGGCGCACCGCCTCGGCGTCGGCTTCGGAGATGCGCGGTCGCCGCGCGAGGCGCCGCACCGCTTCGTCGTCGAACGGTGAGAGCACCAGCGGCGTGCGACGCACTTGGAACGCGTTGGTGCCGACGACGGCGCCGGCGACGTTCTCGCGGACGTAGGCATTGAGCCCTTGGATCACCGCGACCACCGCCACCAAGAACGCCACCGACACGATGATGCCGAGCAGCGTGAACACCGCGCGCAACGGATTGGCGCGCAGCTGCCCGAGGGCGGTCCGGAGGACGTCGGTGGGGTTCATGTCATCAGCGCGGTCCCTGAGGATTATCGGCGGGACCGCGCGGGGACAAGACGGGGCGCACTACTCGTAGCGGAGTGCTTCGACGGGATCGAGGCGTGAGGCCTTGGTCGCGGGGAGCATCCCGAAGAGGATGCCGGTGGCCGCCGCGGCGAGGAGCGCGGTGACCACCGCGCTCCCGGGCACCGCCGTCGGGATGGGCGTCGTCTCGCGCACGATCCACGCGACGAGCGCTCCACCCGCCAGGCCGATGAGCGCTCCGAGACTGGTGAGGGTCGCCGCTTCGACCAAGAACTGCCAGAGGATGGTCGCCCGCGTGGCCCCCAGCGCCTTGCGCACACCGATCTCGCGCGTGCGCTCGGTGACGGAGATCATCATGATGGCGACCACGCCAACGCCGCCGACCATCAACCCGACGCCGGAGAGTGCGATGCCTACCAGGAAGATGGCGCCGAACAACTGGTCGAACACGTCGAGGAGCCGGTCCTGTGTGACCAGCGCGAAGTTGCTGACGGTGCTGGGGCGCATGCCGCGCATGCCACGGAGTGTCGCGGTGACCTCGTCCATGACGTCGGCCTGCACGGTCTCATCGCGCGGTTTGACCATCAAGATGGTCCCTTGCGGCCACAAGCCGAGGTGACGCCGCGCGGTGAGATACGGGATGATCGCGCGTGGCTTGTCCGGTCCGCGACCATCGATGGTCTTGAGGAATCCTGCTTGCGCGTGGTAGACGCCAATCACGTTGAACAGCTGCCCGTTGACGAGGATCTCCTTGCCGATCGGGTCGGAACTCCCGAACAGTTGCGACACGGCCGAGTCGTTGAGGATGGCGACCTTGGCCGACGACTCGTACTCCTGCTGGGTGAAGTTGCGCCCGGGAGAGATGTCCCCCCGGTCGACCTCGATCCAGTCCTTGCCCATCGCGTCGTAGCCGACGTTGGAGAGATTACGGTCCCGGTAGCGCATGGGCGCACTGCTGCCCCACAACTCCACGACGGCCTTGATGCTCGGGAGCCCACGGAGCGCTTGCGCTTCTTGTAAGGTGATCGCCGGGTTGCGGCGATCCGGGCACTCATCGTCGGTGCCACTGCACCCGCCGAGGCTGATCGGGCGCCGCCGGACCTGGAACGAGGTGGCGCCGAACGCCTCGACGTCGGACTTGAAGCTCTCGCGAATACCGTGGACGGCCGCCGCCATCGCGGTGACGACGAAAACGCCCACGGCGACGCCGAGGATCGTCAAGCTAGCGCGCACCTTGTTCGCCTTGATGGCGTCGAACGCGATGCTGACGCCCTCGAATACGATGAACGCGCGATCGATGAGTCGCATGGACTATTCCTGGCGGAGCGCGGTGATGGGGTCGAGGCGCGACGCCCGACTGGCGGGGTATGCGCCGGCGACGATGCCGACCCCCGCGCCGAGGAGGAGCGCGAGACCGATGGACCACGGGGCCACGGCCGCTGGGAGTGGCGACACCGCCGCGATGATCTTGGCGATGGCGATCCCTAGTCCCACGCCGATCGCAGCCCCGAAGACACTGAGGGTCGCGGCCTCGACGAGGAACTGCGCCATGATGTCGCTACGCTTCGCCCCGAGCGCCTTGCGGATCCCGATCTCGTGCGTCCGCTCAGCCACGGCGACCAGCATGATGTTCATGATGACCATGGCGCCCACCAGCAGTCCGATGGCGGGGAGCGCCGTCCCGAAGACGATGAGCTTGCCCTTCAGGTCGGCGAAGAAGGCCAGCGCCGACTCCGAGGTCTCGAGCGCGAAGTTGTCGGGCTTGCCCGGACCGACCTTTCGCTGCGCGCGCATGACCTCGCGCACCGCCTCCATGGACTCGGAGAGCACCACTTGGTCGGTGGCCTGGAACACCACGGCATCGATGTCGTTCTGCGGATTGGTGACCCGTCGGATGGGCGAGGTCCACGGTGAGATCATCAGGCGGTCCATCGAGAACCCGAAGACCGATCCCTGCTTGGCGAGGACCCCGATGATCTGGTACGGCACGCCCGACAGACGAAGCTCGCGGCCGACGGGATCAAGATTGGGGAAGAAATGCTCGGCGATCTCGACGCCGATCACGGCCACTGGCAGACCGCGGTCGACTTCTTGCGTGGTGAACACGCGACCGCGGTCGACGTCGTAGGCTTTGATGCGGAAGTACTCGGCGTCGGCGCCCACCGCCATGACCTGACGGGGGCGCGCATCGACCGAGTTCGCCGTGGCGAAGATGATGGACTCGACGGACGAGAGCGCATCGGGCGGGAGCACCGAGCGAGCAAGGGCGATGTCCGCTTCGTAGATGCGAGGACGCCGGGTGTACTCGCGGAACTGTTCGGCACTCACATTCCCGCGATCGACATCGGCGAACCGTCGCAGCGTGAACGTATTGGTCCCGATGATCTTCGCGGCGAAGTCTTCTTCGACGTACTTCTGCATCCCCTCCACGATCGAGATGACGGCGATGAGGAACATCACCCCGATCATCACGCCAAGGAGCGTGAAGAAGCTCTTGAGCTTCTGCACGCGGATGGTCTGCAGGGCAAGGCGAATAGCTTCGAAGATCGGCATGCGACCGAGGAACGGGAGTGCGGTGCGCCCAGTGCGGACGCTAGCGGGTCATACGAGTGCGCCGTCCGAGCGGTTTCGCTCGGACGGCGCGCCGGGACAGCACGTCGGACTAGTGCCCGCCGCCAGCGCCGACGATGCGATTGACGAACTTCTCCTTCCGCTCGTCGCTCGAGACTAAGCCGTCACGGAGCACGATCACGCGTCGCGCATGCGCCGCGATGTCGGGCTCGTGCGTGACCATGATGACGGTCTGGCCCGTGTCGGCCAAGGTCTCGAACACGCGCATGATCTCCTCGGACGTCTGTGAGTCGAGGTTGCCCGTCGGTTCGTCGGCGAGGAGGATGGAGGGGTTGTTCACCAAGGCCCGGGCGATGGCCACGCGCTGCCGCTGACCACCGGAGAGCTCATTGGGACGGTGATGCATCCGGTGATCGAGCTGCACCTTGGTGAGGGCCTCGATCGCACGGCGACGCCGCTCTGCGGTGGACACGCCGGCGTAGACGAGCGGGAGCTCGACGTTGGCCAAGGCCGTCGCGCGCGGCAGGAGGTTGAACGTCTGGAAGACGAAGCCGATCTCCTTGTTGCGCACCCGCGCCAGCTGGTCGTCGGACATCTGCGACACCAAAGTGCCGTTCAGCCAGTATTCGCCCGCGTTCGGCGTGTCGAGGCAGCCGACGATGTTCATGAACGTCGATTTTCCCGAGCCCGAGGGGCCCATGATCGCGACGTACTCGTTGCGCCGGACCGCGACGTCCACGCCGCGGAGGGCGCGCACGACTTCGCCGCCCATGTCGTACTCGCGCTTGATGCCACGCGTCACGATCACCCAGTCGCGCCCCGGCATGCCGGGGGTCTGGACCACGACCTGCCGTTCGGCGGTGGTGGAGAGGGGCGCTTCTTCGTTCGGAAGGTCGGTCACGGCGGTCACGGAGTAGAAGTCTTGGTCGCAGGCGTGGTCGTGGGAGGCGCCGCTTCCTTGACGGCCGATCCCTCCTTCAACTCACGGATCGCTTGGTACGTTCCGCCGACGATGCGCTCGCCCGTCTCCAAGCCGGAGAGCACCTCGAAGTAGCGGTCACCCGCGATCCCTACCTTTACGGGCCGGAACGTCACGGTGTTGTCGGCCTTGAGGATGAACACGCCTTCGATGTCGCGCTTGCCGATGGGCCGCGGGGCCGCCCCACCGCCCACGGTGACGGGCGCATCGCTGGCGGCCAGGGCGGAGTCCTCGCGGACCGTCAAGGCGATGATCGGGATGGTGAGGACCTGCGTGCGGGTGTCGGTGACGATCTTCGCGGTGGCGGAGAGGTCCGGACGCGTCTCCGCGGGGGCGTTGACGAGTTCGATGGTCACCTCGTAGTCCACGGCTTGGTCGCCCGTTGCGGCCGCGCTCGTGCCGCGGATCGACGAGTTGGAGACTTCCACGACGCGGCCCACGAAGGTCGTGTCGGGGAAGGCGTCGAGTTGGATGACCGTCGAGTCGCCCAGCTTGATGCGGACCACGTCCGTCTCGTCGACCTTCACCTTGGTCTGGAGGACCGACATATCTGAGATCGTCATGAGCGTCGCCGCATCACGGTTCAGCGTGCCCATGATCGCTGTTTCGCCCAACTCGACATTGAGGCGCGTGACCTGCCCGGACATGGGGGCGCGGATCGTCGTGCGCTCGAGCTGCCACTTGGCCTCGCGCAACGACGCCTCGGCCTGCCGCATCCCGAACTGGGAAGCCTCGAGCAGGGCCTCATTGACCTCCATCGTCGTGCGCGCCTGCTCGAACGCTTCGTCCGAGACGAGCGCTGGATTCGTCTTGCGCACTTCCTCAGACCGCTTGAAGGTGCGCTCCGCTTGGATGTAGTTGGCGCGGGCCTGCGCGTTCTGGGCCTTCGACGACGCCACGGACGCTTCCGCGCGCTGGACCGCCGCCTCGAACTGTTGCGGGTCGATCTGGAGGAGGAACTGGCCCTCCTTCACGAACTCGCCTTCTTTGACCGAGAGCCGCGTGATCTTGCCCGTGATGTCGGCGCTCAGGTCGGCCTTCGTGCGTGGCTGCACCTGACCGGAGGCGGTGACGGACGCGATCAGGTCGCGGGCCTCGACCGCCTCGATCTTGACCTCGGTCGGCTTGGGGCCGCGCTGCGTCGCGTAGGCGGCCGCAGCGCCACCGGCGCCCACGACCACGATGGCCGCCATGATCCACTTCGTGCTTTTCTTCATGAGGAGTCTCGGTCTCGACTAACGGAGAGGACGTCCGACGACCGCTTCGAGCTGGGCGTAGACGCGATGGTATTGGTAGGTCGCATTCAACCGGCTGTTCTCGGCCGTCTGGAAATCACTGAGCGCGTTGGCCACATCCACATACGCGAGGCCACCCACGCGGAACCGCTCCTGCGCCAGCTCCAGCGCTTCCTGCGCCGTGATCACGTTCCGGTTCTGCAGCTCCAGCGAGCGCCAGGCGGCGCGCAAGGAGAGCAGGGCCGACGTGACATCGGTGGTGAGCTGCAACTCAGCCCGCCGCACGGCCTGTTGCGCGTCGGACACGCCGAGGCGCGCTTCCTGCACCTGCTGCTCGCGGCTGAACCCGTTGAAGATCGGGATCGCGAGGGACGCCGACAGCGTGTAGGGATCACGCTGGAACTCGAACGGCCATGTGTTGTTGTTCGAGCGGAGGCGGGCGCGATCGGCGTCCGTCAACACGAGCGCGTTGCAGCGATTGGCGATGCTGCCGAGGCCGGCCCCGACCCGCAACGAGTCCTGCGAGAAGCAGGACGCGCGCTGGCCGATGATCTGCGACTCGGCCTGCGTGACCGGGAAGCCCGCATCCGTGAACTGGTTGGTGAAGCCGCCGAACCCCGCCGAGATACGGAGGGACGGGAGGTACTGCCCAGTCGCGCGGCGGCTGTTGATCCCTGCGGCCTTCTCGCGGGAACGCAGCGCTGACAGGTTCTGGTTGCGGCTCCGCGCCTCGCCCAGCAACGCATCGAGATCGAACGAGGGCTGCGTGACCGCGATCTCGGTGGTCAACTGCACCGCGTTCGGTTGCGGCACCCCGACCAGCTGGAAGAGCCGGACGAGTTCGACTTCGGCGGTGTTCCGCGCTTCGAGCGCCGTCACTTCCTGCTGTCCGAGCGCGACTTCGGCGCGCTTGGAGTCGAGGGACGTGCCGGAGCCCACCGCTTCACGCGTCTGCGCGAGCTGCAGCTGCAAGCGTTGACGCACGATGAGCGAGTCCTGCAGATCGGCCCGCTTCGACGCTTGGACGGCGACGAAGTATTGATCGATGATCTGCGTGCGCAGCGTCGTCTCCTGGAACGCGATGTCGGCATCGGTGGCATCGGCCGTCGCCGCCTGCTGCTGCGGGTTGAGCAGCGAGGCCAGCGAGTACGCGGCGGAGAAGCTCAGTGAGTACGACGAGGTGATGACATCGGAGTTGGCGCCGAACGCGATACCGCCGAAGTTCTGCGGTCGCCCTTCGCGGTACGAGCCGCCGAACGAGGCATCGACATTGGGGAGGAGCGCGCCATAGGCCGAACGCACCGTGGCCGACGCGCGGCGCCGATTGTTGAGCGTCTGCTGGAAGGTCGGGTTGTTGCGACGGGCGAGGGCGATCGCCTCGTCCAAGGAGAGCGTCGCCCGAGCCGGAGTCGCGGTCTGCGCCTGCAACGGCGCCGCGATCAGGGTCAGGACGAGCGCGAGGAACAGTCGGCGCATGAGCACGGTGGTGGGGAAAAGGTCAGACCCCCGTACGGCGGGGCGTCCACTGAGGTTTCAGATGGTCAGCGCGGGGGCTCGTCTCGCACCGCGACGAAGCCGCGTGCGCCCACGGACAGCCGCAGTAGGCGTCCCGCGGAGTCCACCCACAGATCGGTGACGGTCCCGGTCCCATCGGTGATCGTGAGGTGGCGCGCCGGTACCGTGCCCGTGCCGATCTCCACCGCGGTGGCGGGGCGCTCGGCCACCGTCACTGACTCGCGGCCGAGGCGCCGCGGGATCAACACTGGGATGGTCCCCGCGCCGCGGTGCGCCAAGAAATAGTACTGATGCACGACATCCTCATCGAGGATGAGCGTGCCCGGGGTGAGTGGGAACTGCCGGGCGGACTCGCCTTTGTCGGTCAAGACGCGCTGACTGAGCCGCCCCGCGGCCACCGACGCGGTGACCATGGTGGTGACCCGGCCCTCGTCGCGGATCTCGATCTGGTAGGAGCTCGGAGCCCCGGCGGCGTCAGTGCGAAGCGCGGGCGCGAGCCGGCGGGCTCCCCACGCGATCGTGGCGGAGGAGAGGATCGTGGACCCCGAGGCGTCGGTCACCCGGCGGAGCGAGAACTCTTCGCGTCCCACGCGCTCCGCGCCCAAAAAGAGCGTGAAGCTCCCTTCGTCGAGCGTGACGACCTGCGCTGGGGCGACCGCGGTCACCAGCGCCAGCGCGAGACTACTCCAGAGGAGGCGCATGAGCATGGGGAAAGATACACCACCACCCTCCCGACGATCGCCGGCCGTGTGCCGATCCGCGCTCGGGGCGGGTATACTCCGCTCCAGATGCCTGTCACCTCATCACCGCCGTCCTTGCGTCGCCTGACGCCCCATGTGCTGCAGTGGGGGGTGTCGCCGTTGGCCGTCTTGGCGTTGGCGTGGTGGACGCGGACGTTCAGCTGGCCCGTCCTGGTGGTGGCGCTCGCCGCCATGTTGGGGTCCGCGGTGCTGGCGTTCACGGATCGCCGCCGGGCGGTGGGATTCGCCTTCGTGGGCGTGCTGTTGGGGACGGTGGCGGTGGGCGCGCGGTGGTGGAGCGGTGAGGGACCGGGCGATGTCGCGGCCGCGCCAAGCCCGGAAGCCCGGCTCGCGCAGACGATCCGTGAGGCGGTGATCGCGATCACGGCCGCTGCTGACGAGAGCGTGCGAACGGGTCGCCCCGCGCTCGGCGCGCTGCGCGCGTTCGCCGCCGATGCCGGCGTGGTCATCTACCAGGACAGTGTGGCCCGCGTGTGGGCGGGGCGCCAGTCGATCGCGACCGATGCCCTCTGGGAACGGGCCGGCGTGGTCGCGGGTCCGTTCCACACCGTCGCGTATGCGGTCGTGGTCCGCGGGGCGACCCGTGCGGTGGCCACGATCACGCTGGATGCCGCACCGCCGGCGGATCGGATGGCGCGTTCGGTCGTGACCTCGTTCCAGCGATCCGGGGATGCTGCGGTCACCATCGGCATGGACGGCGGTGCCTCCGCGCCGGGGACCGAGGTGGTCGTGGGCGCGCAACGCGTCCACGTGCGCGCCACTGGCGAGTCGCCGAGCGTGCGCGCCGAGGCGCGGCGCGAGAGCGCGCGCGTCGACGGGATGCTGTTGCTCGGCGTGCTCACCGGCCTCGTGCTCGCCGCGATGTGGCGGCGCTCTCGTGATGGGCGCGAGCGTGCGCTGGCGCTCACCGTGCCGCTCGCGGCGATCGGGATCGCGCCGCTCAGTGCGCTCTCGAACGTCACTCGCATCTTCGATCCGGCCACGTATTTCGCACCGATCGGCGGACCGTTCACCGCATCGATCGGCGCATTGACTCTCACCAGCGCGCTCGCCCTGTTCGCGGTGCTGGCGGCGCGTCGAGCCCGGCTGGAGGGTCGCCGCCGCCGCGTGGCAGCTGTCATCGGCGTGGTCATCGCCGGTGCGGCCCCGTTCCTGCTGCGCGACCTGGCGCGCGGGATCAACTTGCCTCGCAGTGGGGCCGACATCGGCGTGTGGCTCGCGTGGGAGGTCGGCCTCTTCCTCGCGGCGATGACGTTGCTGATCACGGGCGTCACGATGGGGCAGTCGGCGCTCCGGCGTGGTCGCGGGATGCCGCTCTGGGTCGCCCCGTGCTGTGCGATGGTCGCCGCGCTGGCGGCGCCGGTCTTCCTCCAAGGCGCCGGGCGTTGGCCGGAGTGGTATGCGCTGTGGTGGGTCGCGGCGATCGGGGCGCTGGCCTTCGCGAAGCGGTCGCGGGCGATCCTCGTGCCCGGCGCCATCGTGGCGGCATGCGGCGCCGTGATCCTCACGTGGGGTGCCACGGTCGGCGAGCGGGTGGAACTGGCGACCAGCGACGTGAACGGGATCGGCGCGGTCGATGAAGGCGCCCTCGCGTTGCTGGAACGATTCGCGAATGATCTGGGGCGGGATGGTCCGCCGCGGGATCGTGCCGCCTTGCTGACGCGGTATGCGCGCGCGGATCTCGCGGACGCGGAGTATCCGGTGACGCTCGCCCACTGGGCGGGCGATGCCGCCCCCATCCGGCTCGAGCTCGGTGCCGAGGCGCGCTGGTCGGAGAGTGCGGCCCTCGCCGAGGAAGCGCGGGCGACCGA